>NZ_JBTNCT010000009.1:0-128910 GCF_054511355.1 Arthrobacter tecti | reverse complement strand
CGCGCTTTTCGGATGATTCACCATCAACTCAAGGATGCGCCCGCACCGGCCCGAGCGTCATCAGCAAGACCCGGCCACCCGCCTCGGCGGTCAGAGGCGAAGCCTCACTGGTAGACAGTCTTTCTACTGTCACAAACAACTGGTTATTAGTTTGTCTAGTGATTTTCATTGTCTCGCAGTGACCCAAGGTTTCCACGGTCTTGGGCGCGTCGATAGGATGGGGCAGCGGGAGGCTCGAGGGTTCGGTATGCCTCCCATCACCGAAGCGTCCACACTGAGGAGTTGCCGTGCCCATCGCCACACCTGAGATTTACAACGAGATGATCGACCGCGCGAAGGCCGGCGGCTTCGCCTACCCCGCAGTCAACGTCACGTCTTCGCAGACCCTCAACGCAGCGATGCGCGGTTTTGCTGAAGCCGGTTCCGATGGCATTGTCCAGGTTTCCACCGGTGGTGGCGCCTACTGGTCCGGCGCCTCGGTGAAAGACATGGTGGCCGGTTCCCTCGGCTTCGCGGCGTTTGCGCACCAGGTCGCCAAAAATTATGACGTCAACATTGCCCTCCACACCGACCACTGCCCCAAGGACAAGCTGGACGGCTTTGTCCTCCCGCTGCTGGCTGCTTCGGAGGAAGCTGTGAAGCGCGGCGAGAACCCGCTGTTCCAGTCCCACATGTGGGACGGCTCGGCCGAGACGCTGGAGGAGAACCTGCGCATCGCCAAGGATCTCCTGCCGCGTGCGGCCGCCGCGAAGATCATCCTCGAGGTGGAAATCGGCACTGTCGGTGGCGAGGAAGACGGCGTCGAGAACGCCATCAATGACAAGCTTTACACCACGGTTGATGACGCCATGGCCACCATCGAAGCACTCGGTGCCGGCGAGAACGGCCGCTACCTGACCGCCCTGACATTCGGCAACGTGCACGGTGTGTACAAGCCAGGCAACGTGAAGCTGCGTCCGGAAATCCTGAAGGACATCCAGGAGCAGGTCGGTTCGAAGATCGGCAAGGACAGCCCCTTTGACCTCGTGTTCCATGGCGGCTCCGGTTCCAGCGAACAGGAGATCGCCGACGCCGTCTCCTACGGCGTCATCAAGATGAACATCGACACCGACACCCAGTACGCGTTCACCCGCCCGGTCGCGGACCACATGCTCAAGAACTACGACGGCGTCCTCAAGGTGGACGGCGAGGTGGGCAACAAGAAGACCTATGACCCCCGCGTCTGGGGCGCTTCCGCCGAAGCGGGCCTCGCTGCACGCATTGTCGAGGCGGCGCAGTCCCTGGGTTCGGCAGGCAAGAAGCTCTGATGTCGGACGAATTCCGCAAGAACCTCCTCGGCCCCGAGCCCACCCTGCTGCCGGAAGAACCGGAAGTTGCCTCCCGCCTGGCCGCGGGGGATGAGGCCGTGGACCTGGCAGCCAAGCACCCGACGTCGTCGTTGGTCTGGGCCATCCTCGCCGACGGGGCGTACGCGGAAGGCCGCACCATCGAGTCCTACGCCTACGCTCGCACCGGCTACCACCGTGGGTTGGACGCGCTTCGCCGCAGCGGTTGGCGCGGCGCCGGCCCCGTCCCGTACTCGCACGAACCTAACCGCGGCTTCCTGCGGTCGCTGAACGCGCTGGGCCGTGCGGCGGCGTCGATCGGTGAAATCGATGAGGCCGAGCGCATAGCGAAGTTCCTCCGCGAGTCCGATCCCGAGGCAAGCGAGAAGCTGAGCGGGTCCTAGGCCGTAACCGTCAAAGGGTCGTCCTCCTTCGCTGGAGGGCGGCCCTTCGCGTTTTCAGGAACTTTCGTGCAGCTGTGGCGGCTTCACCGCACGGGACGTCGCGTTAGGTGCCCAAAACTTCAGACGGAACGACGACGGCGGTGGTCGTCACGTCCACAACCTGCGGCTTCTTCGGCACTGAGCTGAACCCGAACCGAACCCGTGGCCGGACGGACGACAGCTCGCCGAGGTCGTCTCCAGCCCACGACACCCTCGCCGAGGTGATGAGCCGCGCGCCAGTCACGCCGTAGTACTGCCTGCGCTGGCCCCGGGTGTTGCCGACGGTCCGGACCCCGGGCATGAGGACCTTCGCTATCGGGTTGATCGCGGTGAGCCAGCGCGGATGCGTTGCGACCGCCGTCGGAATCAGGCCAAGCAGCCGTCCCACGACTGTGGTTCCGCCCAGTGTGGCCTCCACTGCGAGAGGGCCGGCGTCCAGGCTCAGCGAATCCTCGCCCATGCTGACGCTCAACGGCTCCACCCGGACAATGTCGAACGAATAAGTGCCGGCTACATAGTCAGCGATCGACGATGACGGCGCCAGCAGCGTCCGCGTACCCTCCGCGCTCTGCACCATCACATCCGTGAACGCGCCAAAGGGCGACGACGCCCACATGCCGATCACAATCCGCACCCCTGAGGTGGTGCCCAGGCCCGCTATGTGTCCTACGAATCGTTCAGTACCGGCGCTCATGGATCCCATTATGTACGGACTTGTTCCGCCCCAACACTTGACTCACATGGTGAGCGCGTGCTCACATTGTAAGGAATCAGGTGTGTCCCGCATCACCAACCGTTCGTCCGTGGAGGTTCTTCAGCGTGGAAGACTGGCAAATACTCACTATCACCGGGGTGGCAATTCTCGCCATCGTGGTACTGATCATCCGGTTCAAAGTGAACCCCGTACTCGCCCTTGTGCTCGGTGCGGCCTTCCTCGGGCTGGCCACCGGACTCGGCGCTAACACCACTACCGAGACGATCATGCAGGGCTTCGCGGACATCATGTTCGAGGTAGGCCTGCTGATCGGCTGGGGCGTCCTGATGGGTGCCCTGCTCAACGAGATGGGCGCGATCCGGCGCCTGGTCGACAAACTGATGCACATCTTCGGCCCCAAGGGCATCCCATACGCCCTCGGCCTCACCATCGGCACCGCGCTGCAGTCCATCTTCCTCGACGTACTGCTGGTGATGAGCGCGCCGCTGGCCCGCCGCATTGCACCGCGTCTTGGCAAGTACGGCACGGCGAAGATCGCCACCGCAATGGCAATCAGCCTCGAATGCGGCATTGTGCTGATGGTTCCCGGCGTTGCAACCGTTGCGCTGGCCGGACTCCTGAGCGTCCCGCTCGGCGAAATGCTGATCTTCGGACTGCTGGTCATCATCCCGACCATCGTCACTTCCATCTTCATCATGAACTTCTTCATCACGCGCGGCCTGTGGAAGATCGACAAGGATCAGCAGCCGTTCGAGGAAGCCGAAGAGCCGTCCGACGGCAAGGGCGCTCAGGGCAGCCTCGCCCAGACGCCCAGGGACAAGATCCCCAACGGCCAGATCCCCAACGACGACGACGGCAGCGGCCACGTGCGCGTCGCCGCCCCGGCGAAGACCGGCGTGGATACCAAAGACCGCGAGCCTGGACTGTTTGTGATGTTCGCCCCCATGCTGCTCTCGCTGGTCCTCATCGGCGCCGGCGCCATCCTGAAGATGGTCAACTTCAGCTCACCGGTCATGGACTTCCTCTCCACACCGGTGATCTCCCTGCTGATCGGCCTGGTCGGCACGGGGATCGTTGCGCGGATGACCATCGGCACACCGCGCGTTGAGAAGGCAATTGCCCGCGGCTTCAGTGAGTCCGGCCAGATCCTGCTCCTCACCGGCGCCGGCGGATCGCTCGCCGCCATTGTCGCAACCAGCGGCATGGGCGACATCCTGGGCCAGTACTTCACAGCCAGCACGGTCGCCCCGCTCGTCGTGGTGTGGGCCATTGCCGCGGTGCTGCACATCGCCGTCGGCTCCGTCTCCATCTCGGCCATCACCGCCGCGGGCATCCTTGCACCCGTGGCGCCCGCCATGGGGCTGAATCCGGTACTCATTGCCCTCGCCGCGGGTGCGGGCTCACTGTTCCTGGTGCACGCGACGTCGAACACGTTCTGGCTGCTGCAGTCGCTGCTGGGCCAGACCACCCGCGGAACGCTCAAGTCCTGCTCGCTCGGTGTCTCGGTGGCCTCTGTGATGGCACTCGGATTCACCCTCGTACTCAGCCTGTTCCTGTAGCCGGTCCCTGCTGGAAAACTCTGCCCGAAGACCGCACGAAAGGAACTTTGTGGAACACCCCCACAGGAACAATGACATCGCGCCGCTAAAGGGAGTCCGCGTTCTCGAACTCGGCAACTACATCGCCGCCCCGACCGCCGGCCGCATGCTGGCAGACTTCGGAGCGGAGGTCATCAAGATCGAGCGGCCGCGTACCGGGGACGAATTGCGGAACTGGCGCCTCTACGCAGGGAACACGTCGATGCTGTATCGGACGGTGAACCGGAACAAAAAGTCCATGGTGCTGGACCTGCGCAGCGAGGAGGGCCGGGAGATTGTGCTGGAACTCGCCGCGAAGTCCGACATCGTGCTGGAAAACTTCCGCCCGGGAACCCTGGAGAAGTGGGGTATCGGGCCGGAGCAGCTCAATATAGCGAATCCTGATCTAATTTTGACTAGAATTTCCGCGTTCGGCCAGACCGGACCGCTCTCGGCACGTCCCGGCTTTGCCGCCGTCGCCGAAGCCTTTGGCGGTTTCCGGGAACTTGTGGGGGATCCCGACCGGCCGCCCGTACGCGTCGGCGTCTCCATCGGCGACTCGATCGCGGGCATCTACGCCGCGTTCGGTGCTGTGATGGCGCTGTTCGAACGCGAGGTGAAGCGCGGCGGCCCGCCCATCCCGCTGGACCATCGCACCATCGACGTCGCACTGAACGAGGCCATGCTCTCCGTGATGGAATCGCTGGTCCCCGATTACACGGCCTACGGCATCAAACGCGAACGCACAGGCGGGCGCATGGAGGGGATTGCGCCGTCGAACGCGTATCTCTGCAAGGGCGGCGGGAGCATTGTCGTCGCCGGTAACGGCGACGGCATCTACAAGCGGTACATGGAAGCGATCGGGCGGCCGGACCTCGGGGATGATCCCGGGCTGCAGTCCAACGCTGCCCGCTGGCAGCGGCGCGAGGAACTGGACGCTGCGATCGGGCAGTGGAGCGCGCAGTTCACCGTCGCGGAGGCTCTCGCCGTGCTCGACGACGCCGGAGTCCCCGCCGGACCGATCTACACGGCCGAAGACATTGTGAAGGACGATCAGTACGCATCGCGCAACATGATCCAGCGATTCAGCGTCTCGACGGGCGAGGAAGTGCTCGACGACGTCGCCTTCCCGGGCATCACGCCCGTCATCGGTGGTGCTTCGCTGCCCATCCGCAACCTCGGACCGGACCTGGGAGAGAACACGGCGGAGATCCTCCGCGACCTCCTTGACCGATCCACAGGAGACGTGGACCGCATCCTGGAAGACATGGGGCTGACCCCGGCCCTCGAGAAGGAGATCCGATGACCCGCACAACCGTGCTCCGCGACGTAACACTGCGCGACGGACTTCAGCTGACCGGCGGCGTCCTTGCCACCGACCGCAAGGTCAGCATTGTCCGTTCCCTCCTTGCCGCCGGGGTACCCGCCCTCGAAATCGGCTCCATGGCGCGCCCGGACCTGGTACCGCCCATGGCCAACACCGTCGAGGTCATCGAGGCACTCACGCCCGAGGAACTCGAGAAGTGCTGGGTCTGGGTGGCCACCCCGCGCCACGTGCAGAAGGCGACGGCGGCAGGCGCCAGGAACGTGCAGTACTGCCTCAGCGTCTCCGACGCCCACAACCAGGCCAACATCGGGCGCACCACCGAGGCGAGCATGGCCGCACTGCCGGAGGCCGTGGGGTACGCGAACGACGCCGGCGCCACCATCCAACTGTGCCTGGCGACGTCGTTCACCTGTCCGTTCGAAGGGCGCATTGACCCGGAACGGGTGCTCGCGCTGGTAGCCGACGAGCGCTCGGCCGGAACCAACGACGTCGTCATCTGCGACACCCTCGGCCACGCCGTGCCCCAGGAAGTGGGCAGCCTGATCCGCAGGACCGCTGAGCTCTCGCCGGAGCGCGGTGTTGTGTACCACGGACACGACACCTGGGGGATGGGGGTCGCCAACGCACTTGCCGCGATCGACGCCGGCGCCTACATGGTGGACGGCGCGCTCGCCGGTCTGGGTGGTTGCCCGTTCGCGCCCGGGGCCTCGGGCAACACCTCGAGTGAGGACATCCTATTCGCTACGCGCCCGGGGTGGCTCACGCCGTCGTCGTTCGCTGAACTTGTCACCCTCGGCGAAGGCGTCATCGCGGAACTGGGCGAGGACAACCGGTCCAAGGCCGCCCAGGGCGCGCGGTCGAAGGCCAGCGCATTCGAGTGGGTTATCTGAGCGCTTTTTCCCCGGGAAGCCGCCCGCCGATCATGCGGGTGATGCGCTCGGTGGCCTCGAGCAGGTTCTCCACCCAGGACTCACAGAGTTCGGGGGTCATGCGCAGCGACGGCCCCATGATCGTCAGAGCGCCCACGATGTCCGCCTGCGCGTTGAAGACCGGCGCAGATAGGCCGCTGGAGCCGGATTCGCGCTCGCCGATCGTAATGGCGTAGCCGTCCACGCGGGTCTTCTCGATTGCGTCGCGGAGAATTTCCCGGTCGGTGATGGTTCCGGCGGTCAGCGGATCGAGGTCCATGGCGAGGATGCGATCGGCAAGAGGCTGGTCATAGGCCAGGAGCACGCGGCCGGCGGAGCCTGCGTGGAGCGGCAGGATGTCGCCCACGTGCATGGCGCGGCGCAGCATGTGATGGGTCTCGGCCATTGCAACGCACACACGGTAGTCAAGCGATGACTGGTAGAAGCAGACGGTTTCGCCGAGGGAATCCCGCAGTTCCTTCATGACCGGCTTCAGGGTCTCGAGGATTTCGACGCCATGCGTGGCCGGAGCTGCCCAGTACGCCATCTTCACGCCAACCCGGTAGCCGTCCTGGGTGCGGTCGAGGAAGCCGTTGGCCACCAGGTTGCCGACGAGCCGCTGCACGGTGGAGGTCGGCAACCCCGTGGCCTTGCGGATGTCCGCGAGGGTAAGTTCGGGCCTGCTGAGCGAGAAGGCGTCAAGGATGCTCGTGATCTTGTTCAGGACCAGCAGGGGAGCGGGCCCCGTTTCAGCGGTTGCAGGCATACCCCAATCCTAGGATGACTCACTTGCCGTCCTGTTCGCCGTCCTGCTCGTCTTCCTCGTTGACCGGCCGGTCATCGTCCGCGGCATCGGTTGCGGCGCCCGACGGCGTTGCCCCGCCTTCGCCGCTCCAGTCGCTTTGGTCGCTGGCGTCGTAGGCGGGATCGGACTGGACGTCCGGATCGGTGCTGGGCTTGCCGGGCAGGTCTTCATCGATTTCCTGCGGATCGTCCGAGGTGCTCTGGCTCATGATGTCCTCCTGGGTGTTTTGTTGCCGTACTTGATTCCTACTTGGCTCGCGTGGTCTCCGTCAAGGAACCGGTACTGTTTCAGGATCCGCCTGCACTGCAGGCGTTGCCTGCAACGAGTGCGATCTGCACTCTGCAGGCACCGCTGAGAGAGACACCTACCGCCGCATGGTGCTCAACCGCCCAGTCAGGGCGATTGCATTGAACGGCGCATGTACCTTCACGTCATTGTCGAAGTAGACATATACATCCCGGCCCTGCCCGTCCGGGCAGCCGCTGCCCGTAAGCCAACCGTGGACCAGTCCCGCCCACTCATCCAGTTCCTGATCCGAGTAGCCGCTCGTATAGAGCTCGGTGCTGCCGTGCAGGCGGACAAAGACGACGGCGCCGGTCACCTCCCGGAACTGGGGCCACTTCCCGGCGGAGTCGGCCACCACCATGGCCACCGAATGCTTCCGGAGGATCTCGTAACACGCTTCATCCCGGAAGCTCTCGTGGCGGGCCTCGAGGGCGTGGCATAGCGGCCGGTCAGCGTCGGTTTCGGTCCAGTTGCGGTCCTTAAGGCGATCGTCGTGGCCTTTGGCAAGGGAGGCGGCCGTCGTCGTCGTCGTTGGCAGTTGGGAAAGGAAGCCGTCGAGAAGTTCCGCGTCGAAGCGGCGGGTTGCGGGGAGTTGCCACAGGAAAGGTCCCAGCTTGGGGCCGAGCGCGAGAACGCCTGATGCGAAGAAGTTCGCCAGAGCAGTTTCCGCGTTTCGTAGGCCGAGCATGTGCGTGATGAAGCGCGGGCCCTTGACGGAGAAACGGAAGGCATCCGGCACGGTGTCCCGCCACTGGACGAAGCTGGTAGGACGCTGCAGTGAGTAGAAGGTGCCGTTTATTTCGATCGTATCGAGGTGCTGAGAGGCGTATTCCAGTTCGAGCCGCTGCGGCAATCCCGCCGGGTAGAAGTTCTTCCGCCACGGCGCATACCGCCAACCTGAGATGCCGATGCGGGCGGTCGGGTCTGACGGGCTCATGGACTGAACGTACTACTCGAACGTCTCTTGGAAATAGTCGATGAGTAGGAAGTCCCCGCCTTCAAGGAAGGCCGTCCTACCAATTCATTGTGAAGACCTGCAACGAGGCGTAAAATTCCTCACCTCAGCTCGTTATGGGGGTTGGCGCACGAAAGGAGTCCTTCACCCATATCAACCGGCGCCGTGTACGCCCCGAATGAAGCTGACCGTCATGACATCCGCAGTTTCGAGCGTCTCTTTACGAACCAGCTATTCCCTTCCTCGGATCGCGTTCCTCTCGTTGGCCGCGATTGCCGCCTGGATCGCGTCGGTCACCATAGGTTCCGTAGTACGGGTCGAGCCGCCCGTGGAGCAAGTGGCACTCACATTTCACACCCTCTCTGTAGTTGCCGCCTTCGGTGCCGTCCTGCTGGTCGACTGGGTGGGTTTCCTCTGGCTCATCACACGCCGCCAACTCCACGAGACGAGCCGCATCGAATCGGCGGCTCTGCCCATCATCTGGGCAGGCATCGGTGGATTGCTGATCACGGGTGCGCTCATCAACCCCGACATGCAGAACCCCTTCACCGTGGTGAAGACGGCCGCCGTGCTGATCCTTATGCTGAACGGCATCCTGCTGATCCCCTGCATGCGCCGGTTGAACTCCAAGCCGCACCAAACCCGATTCGTGGACCTCGACGTCGGAATGCGCACGAACCTGCTGATCTGCCTCGGCATCTCGCAGGCGTGCTGGTGGACGGCGATGATCGTAGGCTTCGTCAACGGCGCGCAGGGCAGCTGAAGTAAAGCGTTCGGCGTAACGCTCCCGGGCGCTGAACGGGAGTCCGCTAAACTTGGGTGGTAAGAGCCCCGGACTTCTTACAAGTCTTGGGGCATTCTCATGCACGGCGGCACCTTTGCGCGCGGCACTAGGCGCGTTGAAGAATGCGGCCAACAAATGGGGGAGGATCCCATGCCAGCAATTGTGATTGTCGGAGCCCAGTGGGGCGACGAAGGTAAAGGCAAGGCCACAGACCTGCTCGGTGGTCGCGTCGATTACGTCGTAAAGCCGAACGGCGGCAACAACGCCGGGCACACCGTCGTCGTCGGCGGTGAAAAGTACGAGCTCAAACTCCTTCCCGCAGGCATCCTCAGCCCCAACGCCATCCCCATCATCGGCAACGGCTGCGTCATCAACCTCGAGGCATTGTTCGAGGAGATTGATGGACTCGTTGCACGCGGTGCAGATACTTCCAAGCTCCGCGTCTCAGCGAACGCCCACCTCGTGGCCCCGTACCACCAGGTCCTCGACAAGGTCACCGAACGCTTTCTCGGCAAGCGCGCGATCGGGACCACCGGGCGCGGCATCGGACCGGCCTATATGGACAAGGTCGCGCGCCTCGGCATCCGCGTGCAGGACGTGTTCGACGAGTCGATCCTCCGCCAGAAGGTCGAGGGCTCGCTGGAGCAGAAGAATGAACTGCTGGTCAAGGTCTACAACCGGCGCGACGTCCAGGTCGAGGAGATCATCGAGTACTTCCTGTCCTTCGCCGAGCGGCTGCGTCCCCTGGTCATCGACTCCACCTATGTGCTCAATGAAGCACTCGACGCCGGCAAGGTGGTTCTCATGGAGGGCGGCCAGGCCACGTTCCTCGACGTGGATCACGGCACGTACCCGTTCGTGACGTCGTCGAACCCCACCGCCGGGGGCGCCTCCGTGGGTTCCGGTATTGGCCCGACGCGCATCAGCCGGGCTGTGGGCATCATCAAGGCGTACACCACACGTGTGGGTGCGGGTCCGTTCCCCACCGAACTCTTCGACGACATGGGAATTTACCTGCAGAAGACCGGCGGCGAATACGGTGTGAACACCGGCCGGCCGCGCCGCTGCGGCTGGTACGACGCCGTTCTGGCGCGGCATGCCGCCCGCGTGAACGGCTTCACGGACTACTTCGTGACCAAGCTCGACGTCCTGACCGGCATCGACCGCATTCCCGTGTGCGTGGCGTACGACGTCGACGGCGTCCGCCACGACGAAATGCCCATGACGCAGACCGAGTTCCACCACGCCAAGCCCATCTTCGAGTATTTCGAAGGCTGGAGCGAGGACATCACGGGGGCACGGACCATCGGCGATCTTCCCGAGAACGCGCAGACCTACGTGCAGGCGCTGGAGAAGATGTCCGGCACCCGGTTCTCGGCGATCGGTGTTGGCCCGGACCGGGACCAGACGATTGTGATCAACGACCTCATCGCCGGTTAACTGCATCGACTCTCCCCAATGGTTGTTCTGAGGGCTGGAACGCGCTGAGAACAACCATTTGGGGAGAGTCGATGCAGATGAAGACTAGAGGTTACTGGTGATCTCGCCGCTTTCGCGAAGCTTTTCCACCAGGGCGACTGCCGCTTCATTCTGCTTCTGGGCGACGGCCTGCTGCTCGAGCTGCGGACGGACCTCCTCGAACGGCGGTACTTCGCCGCCCTGCGCCGCTGCGCCCTGCGCCTTCGCTTCCTCGTAGGCTGCCTTCAGCTCTTCCTCGGTAGGCGTGACGTCGCCGGTCTCTTCCGCGAGCAGTGCGTTCAGCCGGACCTGCTGCTCGATCTGGGTGGTGGCCTCATCCTTGGGGATGCCCTGCACCTCCTCGAGTTTCGCGAACAGCTCTTCCGCGTCGGCGAAGTTGTTAGACTTCACGAGCTTGTCGGTCTCGGCTGCGACTGCCTCCTCGGATGCTTCGATCCCGCGCTTGTCCGCTTCCTGGATGAGCAGCTTGTTGCCGATCAGGTTATCCAGCGTCTGGGTCCTCAGCTGTTCCTGGTCCACTTCCTGGCCGGTCATCTGCGACTGCATGGACATCTGCTGAAATGCGCCCTCATACGAGGTGATGAACTCGTCCTTCGGGATTTCGAGTCCGTTGACGACGGCGACGACGTCGGGGATCCCTTCCAGGTCCGGCGTCGGCGCTTCGGCCGGAGCGCTTGTGGTGCTCTCCTCCGCAGCCGGTTCTGCCTCGGTATTTCCCGCGCAGCCCGTCGCAAACGCGAGCGACCCGGCTAAGCACAGGCCGATCAGCCACTTCTTCTTCACAAGATTCTCCTACTGATTGACGATCGCCAGCGAGCTTAGCAGTCCCTGATGAGGTCAACCTTTGCGTCCGCTGTACGTATGCTGGACGGTAAGATTCCGAAGATGCCGAACCTCAGCGGACACCTCCCCCTGCAAAGCCTCCCGCAACTACTGCTGGATGTGGCGGCGATCGACTCCAACATTGCTTTGAAGGAACGGTGGGCGGCGGAACATTCGATGGTCCTCGCGCCCCACATTAAAACCACAATGACCCGCGAGATTGTGCAGATGCAACTGCCCGGCGCGTGGGGCGTGACGGTTGCGACGGTGGGCCAGGCGGTTCACGCTGCCGCATGGGGCGCGCGCCGGATTCTCATCGCCAACGAGGTGGTTTTCACGCCGCAGGTCCTGCAGCTGCGGCGGTTGCTGGAGGCGGACCACACCCTCGACATCTTCTGCCTCGTCGACTCCGCGGCCGGCGTCATTGCACTCGGCGAAGTTTTCGACGGCGCCGGTCCGCGACTCAACGTGCTCATCGACGTAGGCGTCGGGCGCGGTCGGACCGGCATCAGGACAGCGGACGAAGCCCCCCAACTGGCCGATGAGATCGACCGGCAGGCAGGACTCCGGCTGGCCGGTGTCAGTGCCTACGAGGGAATTGCGCCGAATCTCCGCACCGCGGAGAACCTCGAACACGTGGACACCCACTGCCGGCTGGCCCGGACCATCTTCGAAGGGCTCCGGGAACGGCTCGGGGAGCAGCCGATTTTCACGATCGGCGGCTCTGCCTTCCAGGACCGGGCTGCGCAGTTCCTGCCCAGCGGAGCGGTCAATGTCCTCCGCTCTGGCTGCTACGTCGTTCATGACCACGGGACGTACGCCGACGTCTCGCCGCTTCCGGGGCTGCAGGCAGCGGCGGTGGTGCGCGCCGTCGTCGTCTCCGTCCCCGAGGAAGCCAGGGCGGTGCTCGGGGCGGGGAAGAGGGAACTGGCGTACGACGCCGGCCTGCCCACCCTCGTTGCGCACCACCGGAACGGGGAGGCGCAGGCCGAGCCGGCCGGCGTCGTCGTCAAGCTCTTCGACCACCACGCCATCGTGGAGAGTGCGGACGGGCTGGAAGTCGGTGACACGGTGGACCTTGGGATCTCCCATCCGTGCTCGGTGTTCGACCGGTGGCGGTCGGTGCTCGCGGTGCACGGAAACGCGACGGAATTGTGGCACCCGCAGTTCTAGCTCCTTGGGGTTCGGTAGGCTTGAATCAGCCCCAGTTCCTACCCGAAAGGGCTCACGATGAAGATCAGCGTCGGACAGTTCAGGCCGGGCGGCGACGTCCTGGCCAACGTCGAAACCATGCGGGAACTCGCGCGGCAGGCCAGCGCCGATGGATCGCAGCTGGTCGTCTTCCCCGAGGAATCAATGTTCTCCATCGGCAAGGTGGACGGGGATCTGGCCGTTGCGGTGGAAGCGAACTGGTCCGGCTTCGTGCAGCAACTTTCCTTCATTGCGGCGGAACTGAACATCGCCGTCGTCGCCGGCGGGTACGAGGCCAGCGGCGAGGAGCGCCCGTACAACACGCTCGTGCTGATCGACTCGACCGGCAAGATCGTCGAGACGTACCGCAAACTCCACCTCTATGACGCCTTCAGCTACCACGAGTCCAAGCGCATCAAACCGGGCGACGGCGGTATCAAGGTGGTGCAGGTGGGTGACCTTACCGTTGGGCTGATGACCTGCTATGACCTGCGCTTCCCGGAACTCGCGCGGGCGCTCGCGGACCAGGGGGCCGACGTCGTACTGGTGCCCGCCGCCTGGTTCAAGGGCGACCACAAGATTGAACACTGGGAGACCCTGCTGCGTGCGCGGGCAATCGAAAACACGGTCTGGGTTGCGGCAGCCGGCACCTCCAGCACTCACACCATCGGCCACTCCGTCATCCTCGACCCAATGGGCGTGCCGCAGGTCTTCCTGAATGACGAGGAACGCGGCGTGGTCACCGCTGATGTGAACCGGCGCCGGATCGATGACGTGCGTGAGTTCCTTCCCGTGCTGCGCAACCGCCGGTTCGCCCGCAACGAGGACATCGTCGAGTCCCACTAGCGAAACTGCACTGGCCGGCAATTGCCCACTTTCCAGCTCTTTTTCGGCAAAGGTTGCCTCACCGCGAACCCCAAAAGTCCCTGCGCGTTACTGCGCCCATGAGGACGCTATGGCTGAGGCTGGTTTGCAGCCCCGCGCAGAGCTGGTTGCGTGAACTCTCACATCCAGGACTAGACCGTCGGGCCCGCTGACGCCTATGGCCAAATTGCGCGACTGCTGCGCTTCGGTGCAGCAGAGAAGGAACCCTCACCGGATAGGGATGTCACCTTCGAGTGAGAGCTTGTTGTCTGCGGCTCAATCCGAACCGCTTGCTGCCCAAACACACCGCACCAACAAGTGAAGAAAACCATGAAGAAGACGGCGGGCATCGTCGCCCTGTCAGCAGTACGTGCCCTGGGCAACGATTGCTGCCCTCAGGACGCGTGCCTGGTCCAGAAGTTCATCATGATCCATCAGGTTCCTGACCGTAGCAGAAGTAGGCGTTCTGGGACCGTCGTCCCTAGGCAGGTGTGCTGCGACTTCCCGGTCGGGGGTTTCCAGTCGATGGTGCGGCGCGTGCAAAACTCGCGTGTGGTGTCGCTGCCTGACCACCATTTCGTTGAGGCAGGAAGCCGGCATCTAAGCGCGGTCGGCAGTGTGTCATTGATCACGGTGCTGTACGATTCGTACTTAAACGTTTAATAGAAGGAGTACGCGTGAGCATGCACCCTCGGGTGAAGCGAACAACGATGCGCGAGGTCGCGGAGTTCGCTGGTGTCTCGATAGCCGCTGTATCTTACGTGCTCTCCGGGCGCGCAAGGAAAGACAACGGCCATAGCGGAGTAGGAGAGGCTACAACGCAGCGCATTTTGTCTGCTGCCGCCGAACTGAACTACACGCCTAATCAAGCGGCAAGAGCAATCCGCACCGGAAAGAATAATCTCGTCGTGTTGTCACTGACCATGCTCTCCGATCCCTGGTCCCTCGCTCTCAGCCGAGCTGCGAGCGAGGCGGTTGGACTGGATGGACGCACAGTCCTGATTCTGCCTGACGGTGATTGGTTCGAGCCTTTGCAAAAACAGCAGCCGGATGCTGTTTTCATCGACGGTGCTGACGAGAATGATGTGGATCAGATCAAAACGTTGGCAGCAAACGGAATCAGCGTCGTGGCGATGAGCGAATCCATCACACCGGACGGCTTCGACGTTGTCAGGTCGCCGAGCCTGTCGGGGTGCATGAAGGCGATGGAACATCTCCTCGAAAGCCATACCGACATCGCTTGTATCACCACCCAGCCAAGGCCCAGGAAAACCGGTCCCAGCAGATACACGGTGTACCTCGACGCGATGGCTGAAGCAGGGTTGACTGTACCCCCCGAGCGCGTCGCAGTTACCGAACTGCATCCGGCTTCTGCGTACGACGCCGCGCTGCAGGTCCTTAGTGCCAGCACCAGACCTACCGCCATTTACGCCGTAACAGATTTCGTGGCGTTGAGCGCGATCAATGCAGCTCACCAACTGCATCTTCGAATCCCTGAGGATGTAGCAATCATCGGAGCCGGAAATACTCCAGACGGCAGGATCGCCCATCCAAGCCTGTCCACGGTAGGTCCCATCGACGCCTACGGAGAGATTGCCCACCTTTTGAGGACGCGCGCGGCCGAAAAGGTCCGGTCCTCCGACAGGGAACTCAACCTTGAGTGGCAATTGATCGTCAGAGATTCGTCAAGGTAAAAAGGCACAGAAAGTAGGGAATGAGAGCATGAACGATCTCAAAGTAGGAATTGTGGGCTTCGGCCTTCGTGCCAGTCTGTGGAAGCATGTCCACAAACCCGGACTCGGTTCGCGTATCACGCATATCTGTGACCGAAGCGAGCGTGGAAGGGCCGACGCTGCGAAGAACCTTCCAGACGCCGTCGTGACGGAGGATTTGAACGACCTGCTCAGTGCCGGACTGGACGCCGTTCTGGTGCTGACGCCCGATAATCAGCACGCTGCGGTTGCAGTACAAACGCTCGAAGCCGGAATTCCGACCTTCTGCGAGAAACCCCTCGACGTAAGCATCGAAGCTGCGGACGCTATCTTGACCGCCGCTTACGAGTCCGGCACAAAATTATACGTGGGGCACAACATGCGCCACATGCCTGTCGTGGTGCAGATGCGCGATCTGATCCGACAGGGCGCGATCGGCAACGTGAAGGCGATCTGGTGCAGGCATTTTGTGGGGCACGGCGGAGACTACTACTTCAAGGACTGGCACGCTGATCGACGCAACACTACGGGCTTGCTCCTGCAGAAGGGCGCCCACGATCTCGACGTCATCCACTGGTTGGCCGGTGCTTACACACAACGTGTCTCAGCAGTGGGCAGCCTGGCCGTGTATGGCGATATCGAAGACAGGGGTGACAATACCTCCAAGCGCATGGCTGATTGGTTCTCCACCCAGAACTGGCCCCCGTTTAGTCAGACCAACCTGAACCCGGTCATCGATGTCGAAGACATCTCGATGATGCAGATGGTTCTGGATAACGGGGTACTGGCCTCCTACCAACAGTGTCATTTCACCCCTGATTACTGGCGCAACTACACGGTAATCGGCGATGCCGGACGGCTCGAGAATTTCGGTGACGGCCCTGGAGGAACAATCAGGATCTGGAATAAACGCAGCAACTCCGGTCCTGCGGAACCGGACCAGGTGGTCGACATCGAAAGCGGCGAGGGGGGGCATGGCGGAGCCGATCCACGATTGATGACGGAATTCCTGAGGTTCGCGGCCGTGGGCGGTGAAACAGCGACAAATCCGATTGCTGCCAGGCAGGCTGTTGCGGCGGGCGTCCTTGCAACGAAATCGCTGCGCGGAAATGGTTCCGCTGCGGAAGTCCCGCCGTTGCCGGCTGACCTCGTTGCGTACTTTGAGAACTTCCAACCCTCCGGAGGCAAGGTAACAGCCCGATGACGCGTCCCAATGTTCTGCTGATTTTCTCCGACGACCACGGTTACGCCGACAGGTCCGCTCTGGGGATACACGCCAACGTTTCCACTCCTGCGCTCGATTCTCTTGCCACGGAGGGGATTTCCTGCACTGAGGCCTACGTTACTGCGCCGGTCTGTTCCCCATCGAGGGCCGGGCTGCTCGCCGGGTCCTATCAGGCGCGCTGGGGTGCCACCTGGTTTGGTGACTCTGAAGTGCCGCCGGAGGAGTTTCCCACCATCGCCGAGCGGCTGTCCGCTGAGGGATACGCGACCGGATATTTCGGGAAGGTTCACTACGGGTCCGAGAAAGATGGTGACCGCGGAACTCCGCCCTGCCACGGTTTCGATGAATCTTTTTACGGTCTTGCCGGCCAGTCTCTGGGCCGATTGCACTATACGAAGCGGGGGAAAGCGGCCGTCAAGGAATATGGCGATGCGGCCCGGAACATGGCCGTCGCTCCGATGTGGGAGTCGACAGCCAGAGGCGAAGCGCGTGAGGTGGAGGATGACGGTTTCCTGACGGAGTTGATCGGCTCCCGTGCCCGCGACTTCATGGAGAAACATCGGGAGGGACCCTTCTTCGCATACGTGGCCTTCAACGCTGTGCACAATTTCGCCTGGCAGCTTCCGGACGAAGAGCTTCAGAAGCGCGGCTTGCCGCCGTGGGAGGACTGGTATGCCGGAGCCGAGGAGTACATGGACTGGTACGACGGCGCCGTGGCACCAAACCTGCCGAATGGGCGCGAGTACTACCTTGCTCAGCTGGAGTTGATGGACCGTGAGATTGGGCGCCTCCTTGATTCCCTCAAGGAGATGGGGGTGGAGGATGACACCATAGTCATCTACCTCACCGACAATGGTGGGTCCAATTGCAATTTCGGGCGCAATGAGCCCCTCACGGGTACCAAGTACACGCTTTGGGAGGGCGGAATTCGAGTACCCCTTATTGTTCGCTGGCCATCTGAACTACCCGCTGGTGGAACCCGCGAAGGAATCATAAGTTCCATGGACATCCTGCCTACGGTGCTGGCAGCGGCCGGCGTTGAACCGGCGGTGCACGACGGCGTGGACGGCGTCGATCAGTTGGCATTCCTTCGTGGCGATGAGAAAAGTGCCCGCACCACTTTGCATTGGGATTGTGGCCGGCAGTGGGCAGTGCGTAAGGGGCCTTGGAAGGCCCGCTGGGCAGACGGTGAGTCGGGCTTCCGCGAGGCGCTGCGCGCGACCGAGAAAGCCGACATAGGAGAAGGGCTTTCCCTCATCAATCTTGCGGACGACTTGACGGAGTCGGATGATCTGTCCGAGCGGCATCCGGAAGTACTCCGGGACCTGGTCCAACTACACGAGGCGTGGCGCCTGGAAGTCGGCCTCGATAAGGAAGGCCGTTGAACACGAAACCGCAAGTCGTCCTGAGAGTGATCAGATTTGCGCGGAAACGTTCAAATACGGCCAAAGAGTTGCAGACGTGTTCCAAATCACTTATTCTGATTTGACTAATTAATCGTTTAACAAAGTCGACCGAGGAACAGGAGGCCGCCACATGCTCGGCTATACCGTTCGGCGAATACTCCAGATGATTCCGGTACTGCTCGGGGCCACGTTCATCATCTACGCGCTCTCATTCGCCATGCCAGGGGACCCTGTGTCAGCGCTCACGGGCGATCGGCCGCTACCGGAATCGACAGTCATTCAGATTCGTCAGGCTTACAACCTCGACGAGCCGTTCCTTGTGCAATATGGCACCTACATGGCCAATCTGCTTCAAGGCAACTTTGGAATCGACTTCTTCGGCAGGCCGGTATTGGGGCTGATCCTTCAAGCGGCGCCCGCCACCATCCAACTTGCCCTGACCGCGTGGGTTCTGAAACTCATCATCGGCATTTCGATCGGTGTTTACGCCGGCCTTCGCCACAATCGGGCGGCCGATCACTTCGCATTCGCCTTCACGGTTATCTTCCTCGGGATCCCCGGGTTTGTGCTTGCACTCGGTGCCCAACTTCTCTTCGGTGTCCAGCTCGGCTGGGTGCCACCCGCAGGGATCAGTGCGGGTTGGCCAATCGCCTTCATCCTCCCTGCACTGGTGATGGCCATTGAAGGGGCAGCAGGGCTTGCACGACTGACCCGCACCAGCCTCGTTGACGTTCTTCGTTCGGAATTCCTCGTTACAGCAAGGGCGAAAGGGCTTTCGCCCAAAAGAGTTGTCTGGGGCCACGCACTGCGCAACGCGATGATCCCGGTGGTTACCTACCTTGGGCTGAGCCTCGCGGGGATGCTGGGCGGGGCGATCATCATTGAAGCCATCTTCAACATCCCCGGAATTGGTGGACTGATGGTCACGGCAATCAACAATAAGGAGGGCACAGTAGTGGTCGGAATCGCTACCCTGTTGGTCCTTGCCTATCTCGCCTTCAACCTGATCGTCGACCTGCTGTACGGCGTGATAGATCCGAGGGTGCGGGTATGAGCCAGGTGATCGAAAGACCAGACCTTCATGCTGTGACAGGACCGGGAGAACGCAAAGTTTCTCACCGCTTCCGCAGTCTACTGCGACGTCCGAGATTCATGATCTCAGCTGTCCTCGTCCTGTTCTTCCTGCTCATGGCAGCCTTCCCGCAGCTCTTCGCAGGCTTCGGCAATGATCCGCAGGGCAACTGCGACATACTGCGGACCAACCAGGCACCCTCAGCAGACAATATCTTCGGCTTTGACCCACAGGGTTGCGATTACTATACGAATGTCATTCACGGCGCGCGTGCTTCCATCACAGTTGGTCTCGTAGTGACGGCCATCTCCTTCGTCATCTCTGCTGTTCTCGGGGCGTATGCCGGATACTTCGGACGCTTCGTCGACGCAGGTATTTCACGTCTGTGCGACATCGCCTTCGGGTTGCCATTTATTCTCGCGGCGATCGTAGTGTTGCAGCTCTTCGAACAGCGCACAGTCTGGACCGTTTGTCTCGCGTTGGCATTGTTCCATTGGCCCGGCGGTGTTCGATTCATGCGGTCGTCAGTGCTCAAGGTTTCCAACATGGAGTACGTGCAAGCAGCGCGGGTGCTCGGCGCCAGCGACACCCGGATCATCTTCCGGCATGTCATTCCGAACTCGTTGACTCCGTTGCTCGTCCTCAAGACTTTGGGCGTGGGAGGCCTGATTGCTGCTGAGGCGGGGCTGACCTTCATTGGAGTAGGCCTGTCGCCGCCCTCCGTCTCCTGGGGACTTCAGCTTGCCGCGGCCAAGGAATACATCTACGCCGCCCCACACCTACTGATTTTCCCCGCAGTCTTCCTGGGACTGACTGTCCTGGCCTTCGTGATGTTCGGCGAAGCGCTGCGAGACGAGTTCGATCCGAAGGACGGGTAACTGAGATGACATACACAAAATTGGCCTCAGGACTCCCCACCGAGTCCACCTCCGGCCCCCTGCTCACAATCAGTGACCTCAGTGTCGAGTTCGCAACGCCGGGAGGAAAGCTTCCCGCTGTCTCCGAGGTCAGTTTCAGCGTCGCACAGGGAACGGCGTTGGGAATACTCGGGGAATCGGGATCCGGCAAGTCGGTCACAGCGAAAGCAATCATGGGCATACTGCCCACGCCTCCGGCCCGCATAAAGTCCGGGTCGATCAACCTGTTGGGCGACGAGTTGGTCAATGCGGGCGGAGCGAAGCTGCGGACCGTTCTCGGCAGCAGGATGAGCATGGTCTTTCAGGACGCGTTGACAGCACTGAATCCTGTACACACGGTAGGCAAGCAAATCGGCGAGCTGTATCGGGTCCATCGAGGTCTGTCACGCAGGGAGTCCCGCCAGGCTGCTGTCCGGATGATGGAGCAGGTGAGCATTCCGGACCCAGCGGACCGGGCACAGAGCTATCCACACCAGTTCTCGGGCGGTATGCGTCAACGGATCGTCATTGCCATGGCTCTTGCTCTTGACCCAGCCCTGTTGATTGCGGACGAGCCGACCACGGCGCTGGACGTCACTGTGCAGGCACAAGTGCTGGCTTTGCTGAAGGAGCAGCAGAGGGCGCGCAACATGGGCATCATCCTGATCACGCATGACGTCAGCGTTGTACGCGAGACCACAGACCGGGTAATCGTGATGTACGCGGGACGGGTTGTCGAGACCGGGGCCACTGTTGATGTTCTGGGCAGCCCCGCCCACCCCTACAGCAAAGGTCTCGTTGAGTCCGTCGCAGATCCTGCATTGAAGGGCAAACGGCTCCCCGCCATCCCGGGTGCGCCACCGGACCTGCTGCACGCTACAACGGGTTGTGCCTTTGCACCACGTTGTCGGTTTGCCCGGGACAGGTGCAGGGAAGAACTTCCGCCGCTGATGGAGATCGCACCCGGCCGGAGAAGTGCATGTTTCTTCGCGGAGGAGGTAATGAGCAAATGACGCAGACCACGACGGACATTGGCAGACAGAATTCTTCAACGGAGCCTCCGCTCCTCGAATTGCGCGATGTAGTCCGCCACTATGCAGTCCCGCGGCATTTGCCCATCGGTCCGCGCCGACTTGTGCGGGCCGTTGATGGGGTAAGCCTGACAGTCGCAAAAGGCGAAACCCTCGGCGTGATCGGTGAGTCCGGCTGTGGCAAGTCGACTCTTGCCAGGGTCATCACCGGCCTTGAGAAGCCAACATCCGGAGCAGTTTTCTTCAGGGGGCAGGACGTGAGCTCCCTGAAGGGCGCCGAACGGAAGGAAATGCGGCGCAACATCCAGATGGTGTTCCAGGATCCGGTCAGTTCACTTAATCCGCGCAAGACTGTGCGGCAGTTGGTCGCCGAGCCTTACCTGATTCACCGGGGTGTTGTGTCCGGCGCGGCGATCAAGGGCAAGGTCGGGGAGCTGCTCGAACTTGTCGGGCTCAATCCCGATCATGCAGGCCGGTTTCCCCACCAATTCTCCGGTGGCCAGCAGCAGCGCATTGGCATAGCCCGCGCAATCGCCCTAAACCCGGCGCTCCTGGTGTGCGACGAGCCGGTATCTGCACTCGACGTTTCTGTCCGCGCCCAGGTGGTGAACCTACTGGATGGGCTCAAGCAGGAACTCGGATTGAGCTATCTCTTTGTGGCACACGATCTACAGATTGTTCGCCACATCTCGGATCGGGTCCTCACCATGTATCTCGGACGGGTAGTCGAACAGGGACCATATGGTCGCGTCTACGATCACACCGGTCACCCATATACCAAGGCGTTGCTCGCCGCTGCCCCCGAACTTCGGGGAGCCGACGGGTCGGGGCGGGCCCCGATTGTGCTGGTCGGAGATCCACCTTCGCCGATCAATCCCCCCAGCGGCTGCAGGTTTCGAACCAGGTGCTGGATGGCAGAGGACATCTGTTCGCAAGAAGAACCACCTCTATTCAACATCGGCGAGTACCACGAAGCGAGGTGCCACTTCGCTGAAGTTGTAACCCGCTCACCCGACGTTTTTTCCTCGGCGAAGAATTCACCAGTCCCAACGCGAACGAATCAGGAGTAAATAGAATGACGCATCGACAATTAGGCACAACGGGCGCAGCTGCTTTGGTGGCTGCGCTGGTGGTGAGCGGTTGCTCAGGCGGTGGAGCGCCGGCAGGTGGAGGCGGAGACGAGAACGCAGAGACAACTCTGTCGTTCTTCACCACCGAACCGACCTCGCTGCTGCCGCAGAAGAATGCCGGCAGTCAGGCGTCGATGGCGATGTGCGCGAATCTCATGGAGATGAATGTCGATTCCCAGGAATTCGAGCCGCTTGTCGCGGAATCCGTTGAGAGCGAAGATGCTCAGAACTGGACAATCAAGCTACGTGAAGGTTGGACGTTTCACGATGGGTCTCCTCTGAACGCTTCCGCATACGTCGACGCCTGGAACTACACGGCAACAGGTGCCAACGCCTGGCAGGGAAACGGGAACTTCGCTTCATTTGAGGGTTACAACGAGCTGAATCCCACTGACGGATCGATCCCCACTGTCGAAGGCCTGTCCGGCGTCGAGGCGGTTGACGGCCTGACAATCGAAGTTGCCCTGACTGCACCAAACTCCGATTTTCCGAAACTCCTGGCGACCAACCCGCTCTGTCCACTGCCGCCGCAGGCCCTTGAGGACCCGGACGCTTTTGAGGAGGCCTTCGTGGGAAGTGGTCCCTACAAATTTGTTCAGTGGGACCATAACCAGCAGATCGTCATGGAAAAGTGGGACGAATTCAAAGGTGATGAAGGCTTCACCGGCGGAGCGGACAAACTGGTCGCGAAGGTTTATACAGCCGTTGATGCCGCATATACAGACATGACCGCGGGAAACCTCGACATGATCAGGAACGTGCCGGCCGCCATGGTCACGCGTGCCAAGTCACAGTTGGGCGGGGAATCCCTGTATGAAGTCAAAACTCAGAGCAAGCAGTACACCCTGCAGTTCCCTGAGTACATCTCGGAGCTGAAGGATCCGACTCTCCGGAAAGCCATCTCGATGTCCATTGATCGGGAGGCCATCGCAACCTCGCTGCTCGAAGGCAACGCAGATCCTTCGGACTCGCTCGTGCCGCCGTCCCTCAACTCCTACCGTGAAGGTGCGTGCGAGGCTTGTACTTTCGACCCTGACGAGGCCAAGGCGCTCCTCGAAGAAGCCGGCGGCTTTGACGGCACCTTCAACATCGACTACTCGGGCGACAGTGATGCGCAACTGGTTCAGGCGATCGCCAAGCAGATTCAGGACAATTTGGGTATCAAGGTTCAGCTCAATCCCATGCTTAACACGGAGCTGCAGGAGAAGCGGAACAACCAAGGATTGAGTGGCGCCATTTTCGGTTTGTGGGGCTGGGCCTACAAGAGCCCAGATCAGTACCTGAGCCAGTACGAGACCAACGGTGATGGAAATTCTGCCACGGGCTACAGCAACCCTGAGGTGGACAAGGTACTCGTTGCAGCCCGAGGTAGCCAGGACGAGCAGGAGCGTGCAGATTTGTACGCTGAAGCCGAGGCGCTGATTCTCGAGGATCAGCCGGCTATTCCGCTGTTTATCCCCAAGGACTATGGGCTTCGCACAGAATGTGCTGGGATGAACGATGTACTCGGCGATCTTCAGTTCTACCGAGCTGATTACGTCTGCTAGCGGCACGGAATTAGCAAAGGAAGCCGACCGCGCGAGCGGTCGGCTTCCTGCTTACCGTGGAGGGGTGCACGGTAGGGCTTTAAAAAAGCCTTGACAGCCGACTCGCTGCAGCCCCTTGCGGGAAACTGGTTTGAGGGCCCCGTACAAGCTCGGTTCCGCCTTGATGATCAGCAACCTGGTTCAACTTCGCGCTGCCGCACGCGTTGGACGGCATTGAGCGGTTGATCGACCACGTATAACTGCTCGATGCAGCGAGCGCAGGCACGGTCTGGGTGCAACGGTGGTCACGTTCGATCACAGCGCGCATCCAGGTGACTTCCTCCTAATTCCCCGGAAACGGTGCCAACGGCGGTCTCCCACGGCACCAACAACACAATTTGATGAAGTTTCACCGCCGTACGGTAGACTAGAAATGATTGATACGGCAGACTAATAACCAGTTTCGATCACCCGATACGTTTCTTCAGGAGAACTTATGACTCAGCAGACTGCTCCACTCTCTGCAGTGCAGCCCGGCGCACACATGGAAGCTGAACTTCTATCTCAGCCGGATGTCTGGACGATCGCTGCCCGGCAGTCAGCCGAGGAGAACCTGCTGCCTGCTGACGGCGCACGCATCGCGGTCATTGGCTGCGGGACCTCCTGGTTCATGGCGCAGGCCTACGCCGTGGCGCGTGAGGCTGCGGGCAAGGGCGTGACTGATGCCTTTGCAGCGTCCGAAGCGCCGGACCTCGCAGCGCGCGGCTATGACGCGATAGTGGCGATCACCCGTTCGGGAACAACAACCGAGGTTCTGCACCTGCTTGAAAAGTATCGCGGCGCGATCCCGAGCGTTGCGATGATCGGCGACATCACCTCGCCCATCAACGAGCTTGCGGACCGCGTGATCGGCCTTCCCTACGCAGATGAGCAATCGGTGGTGCAGACACGCTTCGCAACCTCGGCACTGGTCTACCTGCTCGCCTCCCTCGGTGAGGACATCGATCGTGCGATCGTTGACGCCCAGGCCGTGCTCGCGGAAGAGACATCCAGTGAACTCCTGAACGCCGAGCAGTTCACCTTCCTCGGCACCGGCTGGACTGTGGGGCTGGCACATGAAGCCGGCCTGAAGATGCGGGAAGCCGTCCAGGGCTGGACCGAATCGTATCCGGCAATGGAGTACCGCCACGGGCCCATTTCCATTGCTTCGCCGGGACGGGTTGTCTGGTTGTTCGGCTCCGCCGTGGATGGCCTGGCGGCAGATGTGGTGGCCACCGGAGCGCAGTTCATCTCCTCCGCACGCCACCCGCTGGCCGAGCTCGCCCGCGTCCACAAGGTCACCCTTGACCGTGCGCTGGCCCGGGGCCTTGATCCCGACCAGCCCCGCAACCTCACCCGCTCGGTCATCCTGGATGGCTAAACTTGCCTGGGTGATCCCTTCTGAACCGACGAGTCCTGTTGAGGGGCCGGTGCTGGCACCAGACGAAGTCATTCTGGCCATCGATGTCGGGGGTACTGATACGAAGTCAGCCCTGCTTGATTCGGCCGATCAGCTCCAGGGCATCAAGCGCCGGCCAACGGTCCTGCGCTCCGGGGAAGCCGGTGACACCGTGGTGGAGAACGTCGTCGCGATCCTCGCCGAGTATCGTGCAGCCTGGCCACACAAGAGAGTCCGCGCTATTGGCCTCATTGCTCCGGGACTTGTCGATGAACGCAAGGGTGTCGGTATCTTCTCGGCGAACCTGGGCTGGCGCGACTACCCCTTCACGGAGCGCGTAGAAGCTGCCACGGGCCTGCCTGTGACCTTCGGGCACGACGTCGGTGCCGCCGGTGATGCCGAGATCAGGATCGGCGCGGCACAGGGGCTGGCCGACGTCGTTGTCATGATCATCGGTACAGGAGTCGCAGGCGCGGTCTTCTGCGGCGGTCAGCGGATCCTCGGAGGGGGATATGCCGGGGAGATCGGGCACGCGGAGGTGCCGGGCGGTGAACCATGCCGCTGCGGTGCGCATGGGTGCCTGGAAACCGTCGGTGCAGCAGGTGCGATAGCCCGCAGATACACGGAACGATCCGGGAGACAGGTCAATGGCGCGCGCGAGGTACTGCAGTTGCAGGCTGCCGGAGATGCGCACGCCCAGGCGATTGTTGACGACGCTGTGAATGCCCTCGCCTTCAGCATCTGCCAGCTTGCCGCGACACTGGGCACGGAGGCCGTGGTGATCGGCGGCGGACTGGCGCAGGCCGGTGAACAACTGTTCACCCCACTGCGGGCTGCCGTGGATGAGCGGCTCTCGTTCCATCGCCGGCCGCGCCTGTTGGCGGCGAGCATGGGTCAGGATGCCGGGTTGATCGGCGCAGGATTGCAGGCGCAGGACCTCCTCGGAGCGCGCCCATGAGCGAGGCCGTCAACCTCCGCCGGCCGGTAGTCACTGTTACACCCAATCCCGCGGTTGACCTCACCTATGGGGTAAATGGCATCAGCGCGGGCGCCTCACACCGCGTCAGCCGCCCCCTCAGCCGAGCCGGCGGTAAGGGCATCAACGTTGCGAGGGTCATCCATCAGGCCGGTCACCCCACCCTTGCCATTACGACGGCGGGCGGCAGCTCGGGTGCCGAATTCGCGGCCGAACTGGACGGCAGCGGCGTCCCGCACCGGCTGGTGCCGGTGAACGGGCCAACCCGGCGCTCGATGGCCTTCGTGGACTCCGCGGACGGCGAAACGAGTATCTTCAACGAGCAGGGTGCACCGCTCACGGAACCTGAGTGGAGCGCACTGCGCGCCGCTATCGAGGACGCGCTTCCCGCGGCCGGATGTATCGTCGGTTCCGGCAGCCTGCCGGAAGAGGCACCTGAGGACTTCTATCCGTGGCTGACCGCGCGCGCGGCGTCGTACTCCGTGCCCTGCATCATCGATACCTCCGGCAGTGCGGTTTTGGCAGCGGCGGACGCCGGGGCCGATGTGCTGAAGCCCAACAACCACGAACTGCTGGAAGCCACGGGGGTCGCGGATCTCGACACCGCCGCCGGCATGCTGCTGGGCCGCGGAGTGAAGATGCTCTTCGTCAGTTGCGGGGCCGACGGACTCCGGCTCTACACCGCGGAAGACCGCCGCACCATGTGGCACGCGAAGTTGCCGGAGCGACTGGCGGGCAACCCCACCGGAGCGGGCGATGCCGCGGTCGCCGCCATCGCCGTTCTCCTGGCTGCAAACATCACAGACCCGGAGGCCATGTTGAGGTACGCCACCTCCTGGTCCGCTGCGGCAGTCCTCATGCCTGCAGCCGGAGAAATCCACCCAAGCCACCCACAGCTTGCCGACCAGGTGGAGATCAGCAGGATCTCCGTCGCGAACGTCAGCGCGCAGGAAGAGACGGAGCACGCTACGTGACACTCACACCTACATTCGACCTCATGAAGGCGTCAAGCGCGGCCGGGACCGGCATCGGCGCGTTCAACGTCCTTCATCTGGAAACCGCTGAGGCAATTGTGGCCGGTGCCGAAGCCGCCGGCCTGCCGGTGATCCTGCAGGTCTCGGAAAACTGCGTGAAGTACCACGGCGGTCTTGAACCGGTGGGACTCGCCACGCTGGCAGTGGCACGCGCCGCCGTCGTGCCCGTGGCAGTACACCTTGACCACGCCGAAGATCCTGACCTGGCGATGGCCGCCGTGGATCTGGGATTCGGCTCGATCATGTACGACGGCGCCCACCTTGAGTTCGCGGAGAACGTCGCCACCACGGCGCGGGTGGCGGAGTACGCGCGGCAGAATTCGGTCTACGTCGAGGCTGAGCTCGGCAAGGTGGGCGGCAAGGACGGCGCGCACGCGCCCGGGGTCCGGACTGACCCGCGGGAAGCCGTGGATTTCGTGAGCGAGACGGGCGTGGATGCGCTGGCGGTCGCTGTCGGTTCCTCGCACGCCATGACGGAGCGCAGCGCTGAACTGGATCTTGAACTGATCGGCCGTCTCCGCGACGCACTGTCGGTGCCCCTGGTACTCCATGGCTCATCCGGAGTGGCGGATGCCAACATCGCTGCGGCTATCCGCGCGGGCATGACCAAGATCAACGTCTCGACCCATCTCAATGGATTTTTTACGCGGGCGGTTCGCGAAGCGCTCGCAAATGACCCGGGCATGGTTGACTCTAGGAAGTACCTCGGGGCGGGCCGTGCAGCCATGGTCTCCGAAGTATCTCGCTTACTGACCCTGTTCGCCGAGCCCGCACGGTGAATATTTGATGAAAGGCCCCGTCGATGAAGAGAGCCGAACGGCTCAGCGCCATTCTGGACCTGCTCGCTGAGTCGAACCAGGTTGAGGTTGAGGACATTGTGGAGAAGCTCGCTGTCTCTCCGGCCACGGCGCGGCGCGACCTCGACAGCCTTGCATCCCAACGCCTGCTGACGCGTACCCGAGGGGGCGCGACCATCGAGACGGTGGCCTATGATCTGCCGGTCCGTTACAACAAGGACAACCAGACCGAGCACAAGCGGGCCATCGCCCTGGCAGCCAGCGAACTGATCCCGCGCGGGGCGGTCATCGGGCTGTGCGGGGGAACCACCAGCACGGCGATCGCGTCGGTTCTCAGCACGCGCCGCGACCTCATGGAGCCCTCCAACAAGCCCACGCTCACCGTAGTCACGAACGCCATCAACATCGCCGCCCAGTTGGCCGTGCGTCCCAACATCAAGATCATGGTGACCGGGGGAATTGTCAACCCGAGATCCTACGAACTGGTGGGCCCGTACACGGACATCATCCTGCAGAATGTAGCCCTTGACTTCGCTTTCGTGGGCGTGAACGGCCTGGATCCGGAAGTGGGTCCGACGGTCAGCGACGAGGGTGAGGCTGCGGTGAACGCACTCGTGGCACGTCGCGCATTCGCTGCTTACGTGGTTGCGGACTCCTCGAAGATCGGCATCCGATCCTTTGCCACCATGAACGGGTATGTGTTCAGCAACCTGATCACCGACAGCGGCATCACCCAGGAGCAGATCAGCGCCTTCGAGGAGCGCGGAACGAACGTCATCGTGGCCCCGCCCGTCGAGGCCGAGTAAGCCGTTCCCGTCAAAACCCCTTGCCACTCGGCAAGGGTTTTTGGTTTAACCGCGGCCCTCGAGCGGAACGTCCTTGAATAAGTCTCTTGACCCCCACCTCAATGTAAGTGATTATTAATGAATCAATCGATTCCATATCGATCAGTAGTAATCATCATCATCCGTCCGCACTGAGAGTGAAAACTATGATCACCAGCACCAAAAGGGTCGCGACGAAGCGATCCCGTTGTGCCGGCGTCGTCGGACTGACAGCCTTGCTTGCCTTTGGCAGCATTCCTGCAGTCGGCATCGCGCCAGCCCTGGCCGAAGAACCACAACCGACGACGACGTCGGTCACCACCCCAATTGCCGTCAAGCCAGTCGTGCCGGAAGTAGTGGTCGACGACGGCGGCACCCCGATCGGCGCCATCACCGAGGTTGTGCACGAAGGCCCGGTTGTCACACTGACCGCCGAAAACGGCGCCATGCGTGTGACCTTCCTGGATAACCGGAACTTCCGCCTCGAAGCGGATCCCAGCGGTGAATTCACCGATCCGGCGAACACCCCGCAGAATGACCCGGCCCGCACGGCGAACATTGTGGTCGGCGCCGAGACGTTCGACGGCGCCGCGGTCAGCGTTGCCGACGGTGATGTCATCACGCTCAAGACCGCGGACATCACGCTGACCATCGAGAAGGCGACCGGCAAGGCCACGCTGAAGCGGGCAGACGGTTCGGTGGTCTGGGCCGAGGCAGCCCCCATCACCTTCGGCGGAAACTCCGCCACCCAGCACCTGGCCGACAGCGAGGGTGAGCAGTTCATCGGCGGCGGCATGCAGAACGGCCGCTCCGTCCACACGGATGCCACCATCAACATCGCGAAGAACTTCGACTGGGACGACGACGGCTACCCCAACGCGGTGCCGTACTACATGTCCTCCAACGGTTACGGCGTTCTCCGCAACACCTTTGCCCGCGGCAGCTACGACTTCAAGAACCACACCACCACCCACGAAGAGAAGCGCTTCGACGCGTACTACTTCGTAGGCGACTACAAGGAATCCCTCGAGTCCTACACCCAGCTGACCGGCCGCCCGGCTCTGCCTCCGATCTACGGCCTCGAGTACGGAGATGCTGACTGCTACAACCGAAGCAGCAGCACCTACACCGCGTCCAAGGACCCGGCCAAGCTGCGCACCCCGCAGGCGCTGAACTTCGCGAAGGAATTCGTGGAGCACGACATGCCTGCAGGTTGGATGCTCGTCAATGACGGCTACGGCTGCGAGTACGTCGAGCTGCCGGAGACTGTTGACGCCATCAAGGAAGAAACTGGTTTGGTAACCGGTCTGTGGACACAGCGTTCGCTGACCAACCAAGAGTTTGAGGTTGGCGAGGCGGGTATCCGCATGCGCAAGCTCGACGTCGCCTGGGTTGGTCAGGGCTACCGTCAGGCCCTCACCGGCTGTGAGTCCGCCTACAACGGGATCGAGCAGTACTCTGACGCCCGTGGCTACTCGCTGATGGTCGAAGGCTGGGCAGGGTCGCAGCGCTGCGGCATGCAGTGGACCGGTGACCACACCGGCAACCTCGACGCCGTCCGCTGGCAGATCTCTGCACTGACCGGCGCCGGTAACTCCGGCCTCGCTTTCACTACCGGCGATGTTGACGGCATCTTCGGAGGCTCCGCTGAGAGCTATGTCCGCGACCTGCAGTGGAAGGCCTTCGCGCCGGCCCTTTACTCGATGAGCGGCTGGGCCTCGACGGACAAGCGGCCGTACCTGTACGGCGAGGAAGCAACGGAGATCAACCGGAACTACCTGCAACTGCGTCAGCGCCTGATGCCGTACATCTACACCCTGGCGCAGGATTCCCACGCCACCGGTGTGCCGATGATGCGCTCCATGGCACTTGAGTATCCGCTGGATCCGAACTCCTACAGCGCCGAAGCCAACAACCAGTTCCTCCTTGGCGAGAACTACCTGGTGGCACCCGTGTTCAAGGATTCGGACGTCCGCAACGGTATTTACCTGCCTGCCGGGGAACAGTGGGTGGATTACTGGACCGGGAAGATCTACGAGGGCGGCCAGGTACTCAACGGTGTTGCTGCTCCGCTGGAGCAGCTGCCAATCTTTGTCCGCTCCGGCGCACTGGTTCCGCAGGGCATCACCGCCCGGAACTCGTCTTTGGTGCCAGAGGATTCCCCGATCACCCTTGCGGTGTACCCGGAGGGCGAGAGCAACTTCACCCTGTACGAGGATGAGAAGATCACCCGTGAGCACCGCGACGGCGAGTTTAGCAACCAGCAGTTCGATGTTAAAGCACCGAATGCGGGCAAACGCGGCACCGTGAGGATCACCATCGGTGAGCGCGAAGGCACCTACGACGGCATGGCCGAAGCCCGCCCATACCTGGTCAAGGCCCACACCGGGTCCGAGCCGCGTGGCGTTCAGGTAGGCAAGGGCAAGCTGGCGAAGGTCGCTTCCCAGGCCGAGTTGGATGCCGTCGAGTCCGGTTGGTTCTACGACGCCGAGACTGCCGGTGGGGTTGTCACCGTCAAGACTGCGCCGGTCGCCAACGGAGCAAGCGAGGTTATCAGCCTCCACAACGTCAGTGCAGTTGGCGGAGAGGACGCGGACTCCTTCGCAGCCCAGGTGAAAGTCGAGCTTGAGGAGCAGGTCTTCCAGGGCAACAACACCGAGATGACCGCGACGTTCGTCAACGCGGGCACCAAGCCCAAGTTCGACGTCGTAATCACTCCGGAGCTGCCCGAAGGCTGGGAAGTTATCGAGAGCTCCGGTACGGAAGCACGCAAGGTCGATCCCGGGAAGTCCGTGACCGCGGAGTTCGTGGTGCGGCCGACGCCAGAGGCTCCAGCCGGGCTGCAGACCCTTCGGGCGAACGCAGACTACAAGGACGTCAGCAAGACAGCGCGTTCCGTCTCGGGAGCCAACCAGCTCGACGTTGCGTACGGTTCACTGCAGGGTGCATTCAACGCGGTGTCCATCACCGATCTAAACACTGCGGCGAACGGCAATTTCGACGGCGGCGGGGCTACCTTCTCCGCTGATGCGCTCGCCGATGCGGGAGCCACTCCCGGCGCCACCATCACCGTTGGTGAGGGCGAATCCGCTGTCAACTACACGTGGCCGACGCCCGTCGGCGAACCGAACGCGGTGGAGCCTGCCGGTCAGACCATCGCGCTGCAGGGGAAGGGTACGCACCTTGCGATCCTCGGTACGGCTGCCAGCGGCTCGGGTGTGAACCCCGAACTGACCTTGACCTACACCGACGGCACGGTCCAGCAGGCCAACGTGTTCTTCCCGAACTGGCTTCCGCAGGGATCCCTTGGTGGAGCGCAGGTTGCCATCACGTCGATGGGCCGGAACAACTCGAACAACCCCGATGTGTACGAGTACCCGACGTACGGCTATCAGGTGTACTCGAACCTGGTCCGGCTCAACCCGGGCAAGGAGCTCGCGTCGGTGGATCTCCCGACCGAGAGCAGGGTGAAGTTCTTCGACTGGCAGGTTGTTGAGCAGCCCCTGCCGCCGGCACCGGAAGCCACGGCGTTCATCTCTGACCTGAACTGGATCAGCGCATCGAACGGCTACGGCGTCATCGGCAAGGATGTGGTGAACAAGGATTCGGCATCTTCACCTGACAAGCCGCTGAAGATCAACTACACCGATCCGGCAACGGGCACGCAGCCCACCTACGAGAAGGGCCTGGGCGTGCACGCACTGTCCAAGATCACCTACTACGTTGGCGGCAAGTGCTCCTCCTTCACCTCCGAGGTTGGCCTTGAAGCAGGATTCAACGGAAACGTGATCTTCAAGGTGGACACCGACGGTGCGAACCAGTACCAGTCACGGACCTTCACCCCGGGCTTTGCACCGGAATCCGTGAACGTTGACCTGACCGGCGTGCAGTACGTGGACCTGATCGTCCAGGCACCGGGCAGCATCAACGGAGCCCACGGCGTGTGGGGCGACGCGAAGTTCAACTGCGGATAACGCCCAACCCATAGACTCAGCGGCCGGTTGCCCGAAGAGGGTGGCCGGCCGCTGCAGTTAACGTATGGGCGCCCGTTGCACCCGAGGAACGGTTCCGTTGACTCTGCTCCGCGGAAGGTGCTTCGAAGCGGCGTCATTCGAGGTAAGGCAACGGATCCGTTGGTTAGGTGCACCGCCGCCAAGCGCGCCCCGGTCAGATGATGCGTTCGCGTATCCACGCCGAAAGCCAATCGACGAGGAAGACAATGGCGAAGATGATGAGGATGATGGCGCCGGCAACGTCGAAATTCAGTGTCCGGATGGATTCCGTGAGGAGGAAACCAACGCCGCCGGCCCCGACGATGCCGAGCACGGTCGACGTGCGGATATTCACGTCCAGCATGTACATCCACTGCCCTGCGAGCTGAGGGAGCGTCTGCGGGATCACCGCGGAGAAGAGCTGGTCCCACCAGCTGCCGCCCGTCGCGCGCACCGCTTCGAGCGGCCCCGGCGGGATCTCCTCGACGGCGTCGGCCACAAGTTTGCCGAGGAAACCGACGGTTCCCACCGCCAGGGCGAGTGCGCCTGCCATCGGTCCCAGGCCGATCGCTGACACGAAAACGACGGCGAGAATCAGCTCCGGAATGGCGCGCACCGCCAGCACCACGCTCCGCGCCGCGACGTAGACCGGCCGCGATGGCGACACGTTCTCCGCAGCGAGGATCCCGACCGGCACGGCGAGCAGTGCTCCGACCACGGTGGAGACCAGACCGATCGCGAGGGTCTCCAGCACAGCGGTGAAGAGGATCTCCTCAACGCCCTCGACCGATGGCGGCAGCAGTCCGCCGAATGCCGCGGCGAGTTCGCCCGCCGAGGTGAAGGGCGCAAGGGGGTCAATGCGCAGGTGGACCACAGACCAGACGACGGCGACCGCCGTCGTAATCGCCGCCACCCCGCGGATGGTGCGGCCGGGCGTCCAGGGCGGCCGGAGCGCCGAGGTGGGGGATGGCGCACCAGGTGCCCTGCCGCCGTCGGCCGCTGGGTTCAGGAGGGTACGGCGCAGGAAGATCGCGAGGAGCTCCATGGCGGCGATCGTCGCGAGGATGATCAGCACAATGCCCATGGCGCTTTCGTACAGAAGACCGCGGAGGGCGTCCTGCAGTGCGAAGCCGATGCCGCCTGCGCCCACGAATCCGAGCACCACGGAGGTGCGGAGGTTGATGTCGACGCGGTAGATGAACGTGCCGATCCATGCGGGCACAACCTGGGGGAGTACGCCGCTGACGAGCTCGGCGAGCCGTCCGGCGCCGGTGGCGCGCACAGCTTCGCGCGGGCCTTCGTCGATCTGTTCGATGGCGTCGGCGAAGAGCTTGCCCATCATGCCGATCGAGTGCAGGCCCAGGGCGAGGATGCCGGGCAGCACACCGATGCCCAGGCCGCGGACAAACAACACAGCGAACACCAGGTCCGGCATGGCGCGGCAGAACGTGATGATTCCGCGGGCTGCGCGGTGTACCAGCGGGTGCGGGGTGGTGTTCGCGGCGGCGAGGAAGGCCAGGGGGATGGAGAGGACGGTCGCGAGGACCGTGCCGAGCAGTGCCATCATGAGGGTTTCGAGGAGCAGTTCGAAGACCCTGGGCGGGTCATTCAGCTCGGGCGGCAGCATTCGTGCGATCAGGTTCGCGACATCCTCGAAGCCGCCGCCGAGGGCACGCAGGTCGAACTCGATGTACCGCGCACTCAGGGCCGTGAGGAGCACGATCGCGGCGAACGTGATCGAAAGCGCGAACTTTTCCCTGGTGAATGGCGGGCGGATCTCCCTTTGCGTTGGCGGAGGCGCGGTGGTCTTGCTGAGGGTCACTGGGCTGCACCGGTTTCGCCCGGTGCCGTGGGTGATCCCAGCTGGCGGTAGACATCCAGCACCCTGTCCCGGTCCAGGTTCGCGGTCAGCTCGTCCAGCACCTTCTCGCCGTTGCGGAGGCCGACTATCCGGTGGGCCCAGCCGAGCGCGAGATCCACCTGGTGCAGCGTGCAGACGACGGTGATTCGGTTCTCCAGGCACACCCGGAAGAGAAGGTCCATCACGTTGGCGGCGTTCTCCGGGTCCAGTGAGGCCACCGGCTCATCCGCGAGGATCAGTTCCGGCTTCTGCATCAGCGCACGGGCAATGGCCACTCGCTGCTGCTGACCGCCCGAGAGCGAGTCGGCGCGCTGGAAGGCCAGGTCGCCGAGGCCAACCCGTTCGAGGTGACTCAACGCTTCGCGGCGCTGCGCCTTGCTGTAGCTGAGGACACCGTAGCGGGGGCCGCGTAGCCGTCCGCTTGCGCCGATCAGCACGTTCTCGAGACAACTCAGCCGCCCAATGAGGTTGAACTGCTGGAAAATGAAGCCCACGCGTGTGCGCAGAACCCGCAGCTGCCGCCGTCGTGCCCTATGTACTGGTTCACCCAGGACGTCGGCAACGCCCGCGGTGAGCGGGTGGAGACCATTCAGGCACCGCAGCAGGGTGGATTTCCCAGAACCGGACAGGCCGAGCAGTACCACCAGCTCTCCAGCGCGGACTTCCAGGTCCACGCCTTTGAGCGCGGCGGTGTTGCCGAAGTTCTTTCGCAGTCCTTTCACGCTCACGACGGCGCTGCCCTGCGTTTGGGTATGCTGCTCCTTGCTCTCTGCGCTCACTGTCACTGTTCGCACTTCTCGGACTTCGTGGAGGAGCAGACGTTGCGGATGCCGTCGTAGTCCGCGTCCGTGGCAGGCCCTACACCCCAGGCGTACTCACCGGTGACCAGGCAGTCCTCACCCGAGCAGAAGCCCTGCGACTCGAAGTAGTCCGCGTTGGCCTTCTCCGTGAACAATTCGGTGAGCTTGGCGAGTGTCTCCTCGCCCAGACCGTTCCGGGCGGCGAAGACGGAGCCGGGGATCATCTCAGAGGTCCAGACCGACTTGAGGTCGCCGTCGGCCAGCTCACCCTTGCCCGGCAGGGTTTCCTCCACCATGGACTGCATTGCGAACCCGACCTCGCAGTCACCGCTCTTCACGGACAGCGCGGAGGCATCGTGGCTGCCGGCGTAGATGGGGTTCAGGGCTGCGCTGATGTCGGATTCCTTGCCGCTGGTTGCGACACCGGCTTCGATCATGCCCGCCGACGGGTAGAGGAAGCCCGAGGTGGACCCCGGATCCACAAAGCAGGTGTCCTTGCCGGCGAAATCTTCAATGCCGTCAACGTCGGTGTTGTCCCCCTGCGTGATGCCCAGGGAGTAGTAGCCGGACGGTTCACCCTTTGTCGCGACAAGGGACCCCAGCGGTGTGATGTCCGCTTCGTTCGTTGTCGCGATGACGTACGCGAAGGGGCCGAGGAATGCGATGTCCACGCGGTCCGCGATCATGCCTTCGACAACACCCGCGTAGTCGCTGGCCTGCTGCAGCTCAACCGTGGCTCCGGTCTCCTCCTCCAGCATCTGGATGAGCGGTTCATAGCTGCCGGTCAGGTCCGTGGAATTCTCATTGGGAATGACTCCCAGAACGATCTCCGCGGGGAACCCGGAATCTGTCTGTTCCGCTTCGGCCGGTGAGCAGGCGGAGAGGGCGAGGAGCCCCGCCGCAGCGAGTGCGGAGGTTCGGAGTGTGCGTGTCATGAAGGGGCGCCTTTCGGGCGAATTGGACTGCGACGTCGTCCAGCATGGCGGCTCGCTGAAGGATCTGTCTAGACAAATTCGGCCAGTTTGCCAGCTGTTCACCGAAGGTTCCGCCGCTCGTTTTCCGAAACGTTTTTCCCGGAACGGGCGCTACTATTGCGCCATGCGCCCGGAGCCTACTTACCTGAAGTTGTCCCATCAGATCCTGCAGGAATACGCGGATACACCCCTTTACCGGCCCCTGCCTTCCGAGCATGATCTTGGTGCTTCCTTCGGAGTGAACCGCCAAACCGTCCGTGCGGCGTTGGATGAGCTTGAACGGCGCTGGCTGATCCGGCGGGTCAAAGGTAGCGGGACCTTCCTGACGCAGCGGTACGAGTACCGGATCGGGCCGCACATCGCGCCGTCGTTCACGCGAACGGTCCAGGCCTCGGGCGGGAACCCGCGCACTGAGAACAAGCGCCCGGTCACCCGGCCCGCGTCCGCCCAGGAGCGGGAAATCCTCAGCCTCCCAACCGGAGCGCAGGTTACCGTCCTGGACAGGGTGCGTTTCATCGAAGGGATGCCGGTGAGTACCGCGACGTCGGTGCTGCCGTCCGCGCGCGTACCGCGGCTCGCGAGCGTGCTGCTTGCCGACAGCTCGCTCGATCAAGTGCTTCGGAAGCATTACTCCTACACACCGCACCGGCAGTGGAGCCAGAGCAGGCTCGTCTCGCCTCCTCCGGAAATCGCGGAGATTCTCGGGCTGCGCGGGCTGCCCCCGCAGATTCTGCTGCGTGGCCTGGTCTCCTGCTCTGACTCCGCGCAAAAGCTCGAGTATGTGGAGAGTTACCTGCGGCCGGACGTGTTCGACGTCGTCACCGAGGTGGGTGCGTGGTAGCCGGCTTCACACTGGGGCACGTTCGGGCGGTCACCCCTCGCGGTGTCCTGGAGGACCAGCTGATTTCGATCGCGGACGGGATCATCGAATCTGTCTCTTCGCATCCGGCGGGGGTGAGGGCCGACGACGACGGCGGCGGTGCGCTGTGCCTTCCCGGCTTGGTGGACCTGCACAGCGATGCGCTGGCGCGGGAATACCGACCGCGTCCCGGGGCGTCGCTGCCGGTGGACCTGGCCGTTCAATCCGCAGAGGGAAACCTGCTGGCCGCCGGGGTGACCACGGTGTTCCATGCGGTGGCCTTTCAGGCCAAGTCTGCGGTGGGGGTGCCCATCGGTTCGCCCTGGGCGCCAGCGGTGCATGCCGCCGTCGTCGATTATCAGGACCCGCGGATTGACCATCGGGTGCTGCACCGTCTCGACGTCCGTTGCGAAGACGGTGTCCGGATGTTCCGGGAGCAGCTTTCCGGGGTGCCGCTGGTTTCGTATGAGGATCACACGCCGGGCCAGGGCCAGTACCGCGACCGTCAGGTTATGGAGCGCTGGCTGCAGGAGGCTCACCACATGAGCCCGAGGCAGGCGGTGACGCACGTGGATGAGCTGATCGACTCGCGGGATTCGAGTCTGCCGTTCCGGGACGAGGTGCTGGGCTGGCTCGGCTCGTTGGCTGGGGCGGGCGCGATTCGGCTCATGGCGCACGACGCCGTCACGCCGGCTGAGATTGACGAGCTCATCTCCCGGAACGCCACCATCGCTGAGTTCCCGACGACGCTTGAGGCTGCGCGGTACGCCGTTGACCGCGGCATTGCGACGGTAGCGGGGGCGCCGAACGTACTGCTTGGCGGTTCGCATTCAGGCAACGTTTCGGCGCTTGAGCTGGCACGGGCCGGGGCTTTGACTGTGCTTGCGTCCGATTACCTGCCGTCCACGCTGCTCGCTGGTGCGTTCGAAGTGGCATCGTTGGGTCATGCCACACTGCCCGAGGCTGTGGCGATGGTGTCCGCGAATCCGGCTGCCGCCGTCGGGCTTTCCGACCGCGGTTCCCTTGAAGCCGGGCAGCGGGCGGATCTGGTGTTGTGTTCGGATGCCGGGGCTCGGCCGAGGGTGCTGCGGACGTTTACCGCGCTTGGGTAGCCTGCCGCCTGCGCCCCCTGCCGCCCTGCACCCGCCTGCCTGCCTGCTGCCCCGCCTGCCTCGCCTCCGACCGGCCGCCGATTCCGTGCAGGTCTGGGCGGCTTCAGCGGCGTGTCCGTCGCGACACGCCGCTGAATGTGCCCCTCCGGCCGGCAGACCTGCACGGAATCATCTCGGCCGCTACCGGATCACACGCCCCGACAACACCGTTCGGACTCGTTCAACCACGTAATCCCGGTTGAACATGACATCCTCATAGCTGAAGCGGAGGGGCAGGTAGCCGCGTGCGATCAGCTCATTGTTCCGCCGCCGGTCCCGGTTTCGAGCCTTCCGATCGGAGTGGAATTCATCGCCGTCGACCTCCACGACCAGGAACCCTTCAAGCAGGAAGTCCACCCTGCCGACGCCGTCGATCCGGATCTGCGTCTCCACATGGAAGCCCGCCTGTCGGAATAGAATGCGCGCGACGACTTCGATCGCAGATTCCGCGCATCCCGTAACCAGACCGAGTGAGGCCCGGGCTTTGCCGTTCCGATTGCCTTGCAGGCGCTGTTCGATGAAGGACTTCACCGTATCGCCGCGCCTGAGCGAACTTTCGACGACGACGGCGGCATTGATCGGGGGCAGGCATTGCAGGGCGTGGACCAGGGTATCGACGACACCCAGCAAGGGAAGGAATGGGTGCGTTTTGACTGTGCGGAACTGGTGGTTCACGTTGCCGCCCGAGCTTCGTCCGATTCCGCTTATGTGCAACTTTGGAGGTGGTGTGAGTAGCCACAGACCGTGGTGTTTCGCTGCTGAAGCGCACGTAAGGAGGGCATTCATCTTCAAGGCTGTGATGAATTCCGGTGGAGCGTCGGGCAGCGCATAGAGTCCCTTCCGGATGCGCAGCAGGCCGCCGGAGTCAACTGCAGCCCGAAGCTGCGCGGGTGTAACACCCCAGCCGAGGAAGTCCCTGGTGCGTGCAACCGAGCCCGAATGGCGTAGCTGGTTAAGTACATGCATGCAGCCATTTCATCGAGTGGTTGGTCTCCGCGATGCCCGTTGCGGCGTTTTGTGGATAAGTTCAACGATGTGCAGGAGTGGTGCCGGGTCTCGATCAGCCGATTACGGAACCCATTCCGTGCAGGTCTGAGCCCGCCCAACAGCGTGTCTGCCGAGACGCGCCGAGTAGAGCGGTGTTCCGAGCGGCATACCTGCACGGAATGAGAGCGCAACCGTACTTGTCATATAACTTTGCTAGCTATACGATAAGTTATCCGTTCCGTCCTCTTGAAGGTGCCTGTGATGACTTACTCGCCCGATGCGATCCGCCACGTCAAACTCTCCACGGCAACGCTGCCGCTCGCGACCCCGATCTCCGACGCCAAGGTTTTTACCGGCCGGCAGAAGCCCATGACCGAGGTGGTTTTCCTCTTTGCCGAGATCACCACCGAGCAGGGTCACTCCGGCCTCGGGTTCTCCTACTCGAAGCGTGCCGGCGGACCCGCACAGTACGCCCATGCCCGTGAAGTGGCCGACGGCATGATCGGCGAGGACCCCAACGACATCGCGAAGCTGTATAACAAGTTGCTCTGGGCCGGTGCTTCGGTGGGCCGTTCCGGGGTTGCGACACAGGCGCTCGCGGCTCTCGACGTCTCGCTCTATGACCTCAAGTCCAAGCGGGCCGGGCTGCCGCTCGCGAAGTTCCTCGGTGCCTACCGGGATTCGGTGCGTACCTACAACACTTCCGGCGGCTTCCTCAATGCCTCCGTTGACGAGGTCAAAGCACGTGCCACGCAATCGATTGAGGAGGGGATCGGCGGCATCAAGATCAAGGTCGGGCTGCCGGATTCCGCCGAGGACCTGCGCCGCGTCGCCGCGGTCCGCGAGCACATTGGCCCGGATGTCCCGCTGATGGTGGACGCGAACCAGCAGTGGGACCGTGCCACGGCACTGCGGATGGGCCGCAAGCTTGAGCAGTTTGACCTCGTCTGGATTGAGGAGCCATTGGACGCTTACGACGCTGAGGGTCACGCCGCGCTCGCAGCCGCACTTGATACGCCCATTGCGACGGGTGAAATGCTGGCCTCCGTGGCTGAGCATGAGCGACTGATCGCAACCCGCGCGTGCGACATCATCCAGCCAGATGCACCGCGCGTCGGGGGGATCACTCAGTTCCTGCGGCTGGCGACCTTGGCTGACCAGGCCGGCCTGGACCTGGCGCCGCACTTCGCGATGGAGATCCATCTGCACCTCGCAGCGGCCTACCCGCGTGAGCCGTGGGTGGAGCACTTCGACTGGTTGGACCCGCTGTTCAATGAGCGACTGGAGACCCGCGACGGCCGGATGGTTGTGCCGGACCGTCCGGGCCTGGGCATCACGTTCAGCGACCAGGCTCGTGCCTGGACCACCGATACCGTTGAGTTCGGCGTGCGCTGAGCCGTGCCAGCATTGAGACCATGAAACAGACCCTGGCCGCCTCCCTGGTGGAAAGCCTGCGCCGTCGCATCGTCGACGGAACCATTCCTTCGGGCGAGAAGCTGCCGAGCGAAAGTTCGCTGATCGCCGAGTTTGGGGTGAGCCGGACGGTCGCGCGTGAGGCGATCTCCCGGCTGCACGCTGAGGGGCTGGTCTATACGCGGCGGGGCAGCGGCAGTTTTGCGCTGACACCGCCGGCGTCCGACGAGTCGGCCGGCGGCATGCGGCGTCCGCGCACGCTGGAGGAGCGCCGGGCTTTGCTGGCGTTCCGGATCGGGTTCGAGTCTGAAGCGGCTGCGCTTGCCGCGGTGCATTGCACGCCGGAGCGCATTGCCGCCATGGATGACGCACTTGCTGCGTTCAATGCCGCGGGCAATCATGCGGCTACGGCGGTGTCCTGCGATTTCGCGTTCCACCGGGCGGTGGCGGAGGCGAGTTCGAACGCGTACTTCGTTGACGCCGTCGTCTCCCTTGGCCCGGCGATGATTGCCATGCCGCCGCAACGGCTCGAGGCAGCGCCCGACGGCGGGCAGTCCGAACGGCTGCAGCGGGTTGCCGCGGAGCATGGCGCCGTCCGGAATGCGATTGCCGCAGGGGATGCGCTGGCTGCCGCCGCTGCCATGCGCCTGCACCTCACTCAGTCGCGGCACCGGTTGGACGCGGAGTCCGGGCAGGGAGTGTAGCCCGCTTCCCCTTGTCGATTCCGTGCAGGTACGAGCCGCGTCTCCGGCGTGTCCACGGCGACACGCCGCGGTTTCGCCTCTTTCACCCGGCAGACCTGCACCGAATCGACGACGACGGCGGTTCCCTCCTCGAGCGGTAGGCTCGGCATCATGGCTGATTACGACGAACGGCTCATCGAACTGTACGACGTCGACAATCCGGATGGACCGGATCACGAGCTCTATCGGGCCCTGGCTGACGAAGTCGATGCTCGCTCGATCGTTGACCTCGGCTGTGGGACCGGCCTGCTGACTGTGAGCCTGGCTGGACGGGAGCGACACGTACTCGGGGTGGATCCTTCGGTGACAATGCTCAATTACGCCCGATCCCGTGCGGGAGCTGCTTCTATTCGCTGGGTACAGGGTGATTCCGGCGGAATCGACGTACGGGACGCTGACTACGCCGTCATGACCGGGAACGTGGCGCAGCATATCCTCGGCGACGCCTGGCCGCGCACCTTGGCGGACCTGCATCAGGCACTGCGCCCCGGAGGTGTTCTCGCTTTCGAGAGTCGCAACCCGGAGGCACGCGCGTGGGAGTCTTGGAAGTCGGACGATCGCACGGTCAGGGACACCCCTCACGGTCCGCTCACTGAGTGGGCGGAGGTTTCCGACCTCAACGGGAACGGCGAAGTCACGTTTGCGTTCCATAATGTCTTTGAAGACACCGGCGATCATGTGGTCGAGAACCTGACTCTCGCCTTCCGGGACAGAGAATCCCTTACGAAAGATCTGGTCGCCGCCGGTTTCGACGTCGAAATTGTGTGGGGGAGCTGCTCCAGGAAGCCATTTCAGGAGGATGACCCGGTGATGATCTTCAAAGCCCGGCGGCAATAAGTGAAGTCTCGTAGGTTGGCCGTCACGCACACAGCTCTTCCAGCGATCGGGGTGTTTGATTCATGATTCTTCCGAGTGTCCGGGACCCGCGATTCGTCACGATCCGCCGCGGCGGGAGCCTTACGGATGCAGATCACCGGCTGCTTGCTCTGTGGGCTGCGACGTGTGCGGAGCATGTTCTCCATCTTTTTGAGTCCGCGCAGCCCGGGGATCCACGGCCACGCGAAGCCATTGAGCACGTTCGGGCTTGGACGCGTGGCGAGGTTGGCATGATGCAATCGCGTGCGGCGGGTGGTCATGCAATGGGGGCAGCCAGAGACTTGCGTGGCCGGGCACGTCACGCCGCATATGCGGCTGGTCAGGCTGGTGCGGTTGCCCACGTTGCCGCGCATGAGTTGGGCGCCGCTGCCTACGCGATCAAGGCTGTACGCGCTGATGTGCCGGAAAAGTTCAGCACGGCAGCGGGCGAACGTGAGTGCCAATGGCAGCGGCGCCAGCTTCCGGATGAGATACGGGAGCTGGTTCTGGATGATCAGAGGTTGCGCAACGATATCTGCTGGTCGGTGTTCAACTAAGGCGATGTCTACGGAGCTGGGCTACAGTCGGCATCGTGGCGCGCTTATTGCTAACTGGGATGTCAGGAACCGGCAAGAGCACAGTCCTGGAGGAACTTCGTCAGCGAGGTCATTTCACGGTGGACACGGATTACGACGGTTGGGAGCTGCCCAATGGCACGTGGGACGAAGCCCGGATGGACCAGTTGCTCGCCGAATACGCGAACGTCGTCGTCAGCGGCACCGTCGACAATCAAGGGCAATTTTATGACCGTTTCGATCACATCGTCCTGCTGAGCGCACCGCTGGAAGTATTGCTCGAGCGGGTGAAGAACCGCACCAACAATCCCTATGGCAAGACCGTTGAACAGCAGGCGGAAATCGCTGCCTACCTCGAAACGGTCGAACCACTGCTACGACGAGGAGCCACCGTTGAGCTGGACGGCAGGCGGCCGGTCGGTCAACTCGCAGATGTGATTGAGGAACTGATCGACGGCGGTTCCTGACCTCTCGCTCTCGATTCTTATACCGTGTCTGGGCTTATAGCACCGACCGCGACACGCGCTTGGGACGATGTTCAGCCCTCCGGCTAGAACGCCCACCGTTTCAGGCAGGAACGGAGCGGTTCGGAGTGCGGATCCGAAGCCAAGGCATAGCGTTAATGCATGAACTTTTCGATGCGCGCCGTGCGGCGTGTGGGTGCGATTCTCCTTGGTGCGATGTTCTTCTTGGTGTGGTGTTCGGGAGCAATTCCCACCTACACCGGGTTTGGACAGGGAGTGCCGGGCGTCCTGTCAGCCCTGCTCCTCGCCGCCGCGATTGCGCTTTCTGAACGGTTCCCCTTGCAGGCCCTAATGGCCGCCGGGCTGCTCTTGGTGTCACAGTTCTTTTGGCCGTTCATTTTCACAGCGGCAGATGACACGTACACCTACGGTGGATTCGGTCTCGTGTTCTTCTTTATGGGAAACAGTTCGTGCTCCCGCGTGCGGATGATCGGGCTTGCGGGAGCCACCCTCTTTGCTGGCCTGGCATCCGGCCTGTATATCTCGCGCTAGGTCATCAATCTCTGGTGGAGTCCCACATTCCTGGAACTCTTGGATGGGTGGCTCGCGGGTTTCATCCAGTGCTCGATCGTGATGCTGGGTATCTGGCTCGCGGGTTTTCTGCTGCGGATGCTGGCCGACCGAAAGCGCTTTCTCGCCGACCGGGTCAGGGCGGACCAGGAACTTCGGGCAGCTGAGGTAGAACTGAGTCTTGAAAGGGAACGCGGCCGTATTTCCCAGGAACTGCACGACGTGCTGGCACACTCGCTCGCTGTCATTTCCATGCAGGCGGATGGTGCGCGGTACGCCAGCGAGGGACTGACCTCGCCGGTGGGGGTGTCCCTGGAGGAGATCGCCAAGGCAGCGAGACATGCGCTGGTCGAAGCACAGTTTGTCATCGATGGAGTCGGTGATGATCTCCCGCGGCGTAAGCAACAAGGAGTGGCCGATATTTCTGACCTTGTGGAAAGGATGTGCGCTGGTGGGCTCAGGGTGGACTTCACCGACGACGGTCCACATCGCGAACTCACGGGTACGCAGGAACTGTCGATCTACCGCATCATCCAGGAGAGCCTTACCAACACCATCAGGCATGCTCCTGGAGCAGATGTCACGATAGGCATGGACTGGAGCGGGCCGGGCCTGTCGGTTCAAATCATCACCGCGGGCACATCCAATCGCGAAACCGGAACAATCGCGCCGCTTGGCGAAGGACGCGGCATAGCGGGAATGAAGGACCGGGCACGCACGGCAGGTGGCTGGCTCACTGCCGAACCCGACTCCACTGGCTTCCGCGTCACCGTGTTCATTCCGTACAGAGGTATGAGCGATGCCGCCCCTGAGCTGATGGCATCTTCGGTGGATCACGCATGACGGGGGAAGCAGAGCCAATCCGGGTAGCCGTCGTTGATGATCAGCCGGTGTTCCTTGCCGGCCTGCAGATGCTCATCGATTCACAGCAAGACATGGTCGTGTGCGCAACCGCGGGTGACGGTGAGGCAGCTGTTGCCCTTGCTGCTACACGCAGCCCGGACATCATTCTGATGGACCTGCGAATGCCATTGATGAATGGAATAGTCGCGACATCGGCGATCACCGCCGGGCAAGAAGCGGACCATGAGGGGCCGAAGATCATTGCTTTGACCACGTTCAATCGGGATCGGGCAGCAATTGATGCTATCCGGTCGGGCGCTAGCGGGTACGTGCTCAAGAGTGCCGAGCCGGAGTTCCTGCTCGCAGCAATCCGTACCGTGAATTCAGGTTTCGCAGTCATAGCACCGGAAGCAACCCACGATCTGTTCACCCATGCGCAGGACACTGGGCCCGCTCGGGAACCAGCTCCACAGCTCGAGGCAATAGCCGCGCTGACTCCTCGGGAGAAGGACATTTTTCTTCTCGCAGCCAAAGGATTGAGCAACTCGGATATCGCGAAAAGAGTGTACGTCTCAGCGGCCACGGTGAAGTCGGATGTCCGGTCGATCCTGAACAAGTTATCGCTCCTGAACCGCATTCAGATCGTGGCGTATGCCTACGAGCATCATCTGATCCCAAGAGCAGTTTCGACGTGAGATCGAGCTGCCCCGCGGAACGATCCCGCGCAGGTTTGAGACCGGATGTCGGCGTGTCGCTCAAGACACGCCGCGGATTCAGCAGCGATGCCCCTCAGACCTGCACGAAATCGGCGCAGGAGGGGACAAAGGCGGGAGGGGGCGCGAGAGACACGGAGACGGACGGGAAGAACCGGAACGACGACGACGACGACGGCGACAGCGCGCCTCAGTCCCGCCCGTCCGGCTTCACGGCGAGGACCGGCCGGTCCGCCTGCAGCAGGATCCGCTGGGCGTGCGAACCCATGATGAACTTGCCGACCTGGGTCCGCTGGCGCAGGCCGATGACGATCAGTGAGACATCGTGCTCGACGGCGAGTTCCAGGATTTCGTCCGCAAGGTCATCCCTGTGGGAGGGCCGCAAAATGCACGCGGTGATGCCGGCGTCGTCGGCCGATGCCCGTAAACGCGCGAGGTCATCCTCGCTGGCAACCGACTTGTCCACCCGCGAGCCTTCACGCACGGAGTTCACGATCAAGAGTTCCTCGTCGCGGAGCTTCGCTTCGCTGATGGCCGAGGCCACTGCAGCTTCGCCGACGGGAGTGGGCACGTAGCCAACCATGATGCTCATCGATATCTCCTAGGAATCTGCGCTGATGTGGGCGGGTTTGCGGTCGCGGCGCTTGGCTGTGGCCGACTTGATGATCGGAAGCACGGCAACCAGGACGAAGACCACCAGCAACACTGCCGAGATGGGGCGGCCCAGGAAACCTGACACGTCGCCGTCAAGGACCAGCAGCGATCGCCGGAGGTTGTCCTCGAGCAGGGCGCCGAGGACAAAAGCCAGTACCAGCGGGCCCGGTTCGAAGCCGAACTTCTTCATGAGGTAGCCGAGGGCTCCGAAGAGGACCACAAGCAGCACATCGAACATGGAGTTGCGGATGGTGTAGGCGCCCAGGATCGTGATGAGGGCAGTGATTGGGGCGAGAATCGCGCCGCGGACCCGAAGGATCTTCACGAACAGGCCCACCAACGGAATGGACAGGATCAGCAGCAGGATGTTGCCGATGTACATCGAGTTCACTACGCCCCAGAACAGCTCAGGGTCCTCGGAGATCAGCTGCGGGCCGGGCGTGACGCCCTGGATGAGGAGCGCTCCAAAGATTATTGCCATGGTGGCGTTGGCGGGGATGCCGAGGGTGAGCAACGGTATGAACGAGCTGGTGGCAGCGGCGTTGTTGGCGGTCTCCGGACCGGCAACGCCCTCAATCGCTCCCTTGCCGAAGCGGGAAGGGTCCTTTGCCCGCTTCTTCTCGACGGCGTAGGCCGCCATTGAGGAGATGGTCGCGCCGCCACCGGGCAGGATGCCGAGGAAGAAGCCAAGGACAGACCCGCGGCCAATAGCACCGGAGGACTGCCGGAGGTCCGCCCGTGACGGCCACACGTTGGCGACCTTCGCCGGCGCACTCGCGGCACGGTGACGCTCCTCCAGGTTGTAGAGGATCTCGCCGACGCCGAACAGGCCCATCGCAACAGGAACGAAGTCAATGCCGTCCGCCAGGCTGAGGTTGCCGAACGTGAAGCGCTCCGCGCCGGTGAACGCGTCCCGGCCAACCGTCGCGAGCAGAAGCCCGATCGAGGCCGCGATCAATGCCTTGATGCGGGTTCCGCCACTGATGGTTGAGACCAGCAGGATGCCCACCAGTGCGAGCGCCGTATACTCGGGCGGCCCGAAATCGAGGGCGAAGCTTGCAACCAGCGGCGCCAGGAACGTGAGGCCGATAATCGAAACAGTGCCGCCGATGAACGAACCGATCGCCGCGATCCCCAGTGCGGTACCAGCGCGGCCCTGCTTCGCGAGCACGTAGCCGTCGAACACAGTCACTACGGAACTGGCCTCGCCGGGAAGCCGCAGCAGGACGGAGGTGATCGTTCCGCCGTACTGGGCGCCGTAGAAGATGCCGGCGAGCATGATGATCGCGGTGACCGGTTCGACGCCGTAGGTCAGGGGGAGCAGGATGGCGATCGTCGCCGCTGGGCCAAGTCCGGGAAGGACGCCGATCAGCATTCCGATCACTACGCCCATCAGGCAGTAGAGCAGGTTCATCGGGTCGACGACGACGCCGAAGCCGTCAATGACCGGGTTCAGGAAGTCCATTGCAGATCCTTTGGTCCGGAAGACTTAGAACAGGTGGGGGATCGAAGTCCCCAGGGCGAGGATGAAAATCGCGTAGAAGGCCGCGACGACCACCACCGAGTAGATGGTCGCCGACCGCCACGTTTCACCGCCAAGGAATTTCATCCAGACGAAGCACAGCAGCAGGGACGGAATTTCGAAGCCGATGACGGGCATCAGCGCGACCATGGCCAGCAGGGTGACGAACCCGAATCCTGCCATCCGGGACAGAGGGGAAAACTTCTCCCCGTCCACGCCTCCGCGCCGGCCGACCAGCAGCTGCGCGAACGCGAGGACGGTGATGACGAGGCCGATGATGAACGGCCACGTCCCGGGGCTGGGGTAGCCCGGTGTGCCCAGGCTGAGACCGACGGCGATGACCATGCCTGTAACGCCGACGCCGGCCGCCACCAGTGAGGCGGCGAGGTTGGCTACCGGCCCGGCCGGCGGCGGGGACTCCGCCGCCCATTCGGCAGCGAGTTCTTCAGGCGTCAGGTCCGGTGCGTCAATGACGTCATCCTTGGCGCCGGCTTCGTCGTCGCGCTTCCGTTTCATGGTGATGCTCATTTCAGCTGATGGTCTCGGCTGGGACAAAGGGTGGCGTGCTACTCGCCGGAGAGCGAGATGTCGTATTCCTCGACAAGCGCCTGGTACTGCTCAGCGAGGGTTTCCCACTCCTCGACAACCTCTTCGCCGGATACTTCCCACGGGGTAAGGATGTTTTCCTGGTTGAAGGTCTGGTAGGCCTCCGTGGCCTGGACGGTCTCGACAGACTCCACGAGGCGTGCCTTCACATCTTCCGGCAAGCCTTTCGGTGCCGCGAGGGCTCGGTACTGCGAAACGGGAACCTCGTACCCCTCTTCGATGGCGGTCGGTACGTCGGGAAGGAATTCGCTGCGCTCTTCGGCGAACGTGACGATCGGGGTGACGGTGCCGGCCTCGATCTGGGGGAGCGCTTCGCCGAGCTGGATCGTGGACACGTCAACCTGGTCGCCCATGACGGCGGTCAGTGCCGGTGAGCCGGAATCGAACGGGACAGCTGTCCCGTCGATCTCAGCCTGGGCGAACAACACCGCCTGTGCCAGCTGCGAACCGGTGCCCACGCCGGTGGTGCCGAAGTTCAGCTCGCCGCTGCTTGCCTGGATGTCAGCGAGGGTTTCGAAGCCGGACTCCGGGCTGGCGACCAGTACGTAGTCGTCCTGGGAGAGACCTGCGATGACATCGAGGTTGTCGAGATTGACTGCCTCGTCTTCGCCGACGGCCAGCGGAGTGATGGTGATGAGCGAGGCGTTGAGGAGAATGAGATTGTGCCCGTCCGCCTCCATGCCGGCAACTTCCTTGGTGGCCAGGGCTCCGTTCGCTCCGGCCTTGTTGACTACGGGCACTGCAACGCCGAGGTCTTCGGCCATTCCTTCACCGATCGCGCGGGCGATGCGGTCCGTTGATCCACCGGCATCCTGCCCAACCGTGATGGTGACCGGGCCGCTCGGGTATTCCTCGGTGTTCGCTGAGCCGCCACCTACGTTGCCGCCGCAGGCTGAAAGCGCCAGCACGGCGGCGGAAGCGGTTGTGGCTATCAGGGTGCGGCGGGTAGGTGATGCTTTCACGGCTTGTACTCCTCGTTCGGGAACGGCGTTGTTCTTACTATGAATCTTTGCTGGGTTATGCGGACGTTCTGTGATGGCACTCACTTGCGACCCTAAGCTCGAGCTTAGGGACGGGCTATGATGCATGTCCAAGCCCATATATGCATGGAGTGATACCCGGAGGGCATTATGTTTACGCTCGACCAAGCCCGCAGCTTCGTCGCAGTCGCCGAAGAACTTCACTTCGGACGCGCGGCTGAGCGGCTCAACATGACCCAGCCGCCGCTCAGCCGGCAAATCCAGAAACTGGAGCGCAGCATCGGCGTCGAACTCTTGGAGCGGGACAACCGAAAGGTTTCCCTCACGGCTGCCGGCCGCGCCTTCCTCGCCGAAGCGCGGAAGCTGGTCGTGGCAGCGGAACGGGCGCCGACGACGGCGCGTCGCATCGCCGCGGGCAAGTCCGGCCAGCTTCGGATCGGCTTTACGGCGGCCTCCGGATTCAGCCTCCTGGGACCACTGCTCACCGAGATCGCAACGGAACTGCCCGACGTCGACGTCGAACTTCAGGAACTTGTCACCGGTGAGCAGGTGGCGGCGATCAACGACGGCGACCTCGATCTCGGGCTCGCGCGGCCGGCCTTCGACGTTGACACCTTCGAGTCGCACCTCCTCTTCACCGAGGACCTGCAGCTCGCTGTGCCGACCGGTCATGAACTCGACCGGTTGAACAGGTCACTGACCGTTGCGGACCTGAAGGGTGTACCGCTGATCATGCATTCGCCCACGCACGCCCGGTACTTTTATGACCTCGTGGTGCGGAACATTCCGGTGGAACACTCCAATGTGGTTCACACGGTCAGCCAGATTCTCACGATGGTTGCGCTGGTGGCAGCAGGCAGGGGCGTGGCGTTCGTTCCCGAATCATCCAGCCTTCTCGGCGTGGAGGGCGTCTCCTACCTGAGGCTGGCAGACATCGAGCCCGACGCCGTCGAGCTTTATGCCATCTGGAACCGGGAAATTCGGAATCCGGCGCTGGGAAGGCTGCTTGAAGTCATCAGTTGGACGGATGTGTGATGCTCGGAGTGCATCAATCCATTCAAAAATGGGCTTAGACAGGCATCATGTTCGCTTCCTAGGCTGAGAGCAGCCCCATAAACGCCGCCCGGCGATTGCCCGAAGGAAGATGCACAGTGGCCAAATACACGCCCTCCGAACTCGCCGACACCCTCAAGAACGGGCTGCTGTCCTTCCCGGTCACCGCGTTTGCGCCGGACTTGACGCTGGATGAGGACGCCTACCGGCGCCACCTGGCATGGCAGGCGAGCTTCGACGTCGCAGGCCTCTTTGCTGCCGGCGGCACCGGTGAAGGTTTCAGCTTGACCCCCGCCGAGGCATCCCGGGTGGTCCGGATCGCGGTCGAGGAAGTCGGCGACAAGGTTCCGGTCCTGGCATCCGCCGGAGGGTCAACGGCGCAAGCCGTACAGAACGCCCAGGATGCCGATGCCGCCGGCGCTGAGGGCTTGCTCCTCCTTCCGCCTTACCTCACGGAGTGCGACCAGCACGGGCTTTTCACGCACGTCAGCGCGGTGTGCTCAGCTACGTCGGTCGGTGTGATCGTCTACAACCGTGCCAATGCCATCTACTCAGCGGAGACGGTCGCGCGGCTGGCCGAGAGGCACCCGAACTTTATCGGCTTCAAGGACGCCATCGGTGATATCGAGCACCTCACCAAGGTCTACGTACGCAACGGTGACCGGCTCTTCTACCTGGGCGGTCTTCCCACCGCGGAGACGTTCGCTCTCCCGCTGTTACAGCTGGGCATGAGCACCTATTCCTCCGCGCTGTACAACTTCGCACCAGAGTTTGCACTTGAGTTCTACCGGGACGTCCGCAGGCAGGACCGCGCCGCAGTCACCGAGAAGCTCGACCGCTTCGTGCTTCCGTACCTGGAGATCCGCGACCGCGTTAAAGGTTATGGGGTTTCCATCGTCAAGGGCGGACTCAAGGCGATCGGCCGCGACGCCGGGGGAGTGCGGCCACCCCTGCAGGACCTCACCGAAGCTGACCTCGCCGACCTGTCCGCGCTCATCGACGCCGCCGGTGTCCGACCGGCCGACACCACCGGTGTCCGACCGGCCGAGGCCGCCCTGCCCGCCGTCTGAAAAACGCCGTTCGACGAACGTCTGATTCATCCCCATAAAGGAGCTCCCATGCCAACCAAGCACGCAACCCTTCAGGGCCACTCGATCATCGCCGGGCAGACTACGGCAGGCAACGGCAAGACCGTCCACGGCTTCGATCCGTCGACCAATGAAACCCTCGAACCCGCCTATTCCCTGATCGACGAAGCGCAGCTGAGGGCCGCCACCGCAGCTGCCGATGAGGCTTTCGACTCCTTCGGCAGTCTCGATCCGGAGAGCCATGCCGCCTTCCTGGACAGCATCGCAGAAAAGATCGAAGCCACCGGCGAGGAACTCGTGGCCCGCGCGATGACCGAGACCGGCCTCCCCGAGCCACGCCTCCGCGGAGAGCTTGCCCGCACCACAGGCCAGCTGCGGCTCTTCGCCTCCGTTGTCCGGCAGGGTGACCACCGCGGCGTCCGCATCGACCCGGCGCAGCCCGACCGGACTCCGCTGCCGCGTGCGGACATCCGCCAGCGCAAGGTGGCTATCGGACCCGTAGCCGTGTTCGGTGCCAGCAACTTCCCGCTCGCCTTCTCCACGGCCGGCGGGGACACCGCGTCCGCGCTCGCGGCAGGCTGCCCCGTGGTCTTCAAGGCGCACAACGCGCACCCGGGCACGAGCGAGATTGTTGGCCGCGCCATCACAGAAGCAGTGCACGACGCCGGCCTCCACCCGGGCGTCTTCTCCCTCATCTACGGTCCCGGTGCCAGTATTGGCCAGGCCCTCGTCGCTGACCCGGCGATCAAGGCGGTCGGGTTCACCGGTTCGCGGTCCGGCGGAACAGCGCTGGTCGCCACCGCTGCTGCCCGGCCCGAGCCCATCCCGGTGTACGCGGAAATGAGCTCGATCAACCCGGTGCTGTTCTTCGAAGGCGCACTGCAGGGTGACCTCGAAGACCTCGCCACGGCTTACGTCACCTCCGTCACCGGCTCAAGCGGGCAACTCTGCACCGCGCCCGGGCTGGTGTTCGTACCGTCGGGCGACGCCGGCGACAACTTCCTCGCCGCCGTCAACCGTGCGATGACGCCTGCGGCGGGACAGACCATGCTGACCCGCGGAATCGCCGATTCCTGGAATTCGGGTGTTGAAGCACTCGGTGCGCAGGACGGCGTCGAACTCGTGGCCCAGGGAGCACGCGGCAGCACCGAGAACGCACCGGCTCCCGTTGTCTACGGAACGAGTGCACCGACGTTCCTCAACAACCCGGTCCTGCACGAGGAAATCTTCGGCGCGGCGTCACTGGTGGTCCGCTACTCCTCGACGGAGGAACTGATCGCCGCAGCCAAGCGCCTCGAGGGGCAGTTGACGGCCACTCTGCACTTGACGGAATCGGATCACGCAACCGTTGCAGGCGTCCTTCCCGTCCTGGAGCGTAAGGTTGGGCGGATCCTCGCCAACGGCTGGCCAACCGGCGTCGAAGTGGGCCACGCGATGGTGCACGGCGGTCCGTTCCCCGCGACGTCTGACACCCGGACGACGTCGGTGGGTACCCTCGCTATCGAGCGGTTCCTGCGTCCGGTTGCCTACCAGAACATTCCGGAGGCGCTGCTCCCATCGCCGGTGAAGCAGGCAAACCCCTGGAAGCTCAACCGCCGGATCGACGGCACGCTCAAGCTTGCCGACGACGGCGGCGCCACCTCCGCGGTGGAAGCCACCGGGGAGGATGCGTGAGCGCCCAGCCGACTGTCGCCGTCGTCGAGGTGGTGCCCGTCGCCGGGCACGATTCGATGCTGCTGAACCTCTCGGGCGCGCACGGCCCGTACTTCACGCGCAACGTGGTGATCGTGACGGATTCCGACGGCCGCACTGGCCTGGGCGAGGTGCCCGGCGGTGAGGCGATCCGTTCCACGATCGAGGAGGCCGGCCGGATTCTCGCGGGCAAGCCGGTTGCCCAGTTCCGCAGTCTGCCGCGCTTTATCGCGTCGACGTTCGCCGACCGAGACACCGGCGGCCGCGGCCTGCAGACCTTTGACCTCCGCACTACCGTCCATGCGGTCACGGCGCTTGAATCGGCACTGCTGGATGTGCACGGGCAGTTCCTCGGCGTGCCGGTTGCCGAACTGCTGGGTGACGGGCAGCAGCGCGATGCCGTGCCGATGCTCGGGTACCTCTTCTATGTAGGCAACCCGGATTCAACCGACCTGCCGTATCTGCGCGAGCAGGATTCCGCGGATGGGTGGGAGCGCGTGCGGCGCGAGGGAGCGATGACGCCTGACGCCGTCGTACGTCTCGCCGAAGCCGCCCAGGCCAGGTACGGATTCGCTGATTTCAAGCTCAAGGGCGGAGTGCTGGCGGGAGATGAGGAGGTTGACGCCGTCGTCGCGCTGAAACAGCGGTTCCCGGACGCGCGGATCACGCTCGACCCGAACGGCGGCTGGCTGCTCGAAGACGCGATCCGGCTGGGCAAGCGCATGCAGGGCGTCGTGGCGTATGCCGAGGATCCGTGCGGTGCTGAGGGCCGGTTCTCCGGGCGCGAGGTCATGGCCGAATTCCGCCGGGCTACCGGGCTGCAGACCGCAACGAACATGATTGCCACCGACTGGCGCGAGATGGCGCACACCGTGCGGGTCAACGCCGTCGACATTCCGCTGGCTGATCCGCATTTCTGGACGATGGCCGGCTCGGTCCGCGTGGCGCAGCTGTGCAACGAGTTCGGGCTGACGTGGGGTTCGCACTCGAACAACCACTTCGATATTTCGCTGGCCATGTTCACGCACGTCGGTGCGGCGGCGCCGGGTGAGATTACGGCGCTGGACACACACTGGATCTGGCAGGACGGGCAAGGACTCACCAGGGATCCGTTGCAGATCCAGGGCGGCGAAATCCGGGTTCCTTCCGCGCCTGGTCTCGGAATCGAGCTGGACCGAGCCCGGCTTGACGAAGCACACGCACTGTACCTGGAGCACGGGCTCGGCGCCCGCGACGACGCCGCCTCGATGCAGTACCTGATTCCCGAGTGGACGTTCGATCCGAAGAGGCCCTGCCTGGTCCGCTAGCCCGTTCTGTTTCTCATCGACTCTCCAATAGGTGACCTTTTGGGACGTCAAACGGTCACCTATTAGAGAGTCGATGCAGGGTTTGAACATGTGAGGAGTGTTCGTGGAGGGGGTGCTCCTCGGTTTCGGGATTGTGCTGACGCTTGTGGTCGTGGGCGTCCTCGCGTCGATCCTCCTGCCAACGCACACTCCCGCCATGGAGCGCGGCCTCACCCCGGTGATCTTCTACATCACCAACCCGGCCCTGATGTTCGTCCTGCTCGCCGAAACCGAACTCGGCGAAGTTCTCAGCATCTACACACCCATTGCGCTGATCGTCGCCGCCGCTGCCAGCGGACTTTACGCGCTCGCGAGCCGATTCCTCCTGAAGCGCGGCGCAGCCCAGACCGCATCCGGCGCGATGGCAAGCTGTTACGTCAACGCCGGCAACATCGGCATCCCGATCGCGCTCTACGCCGTGGGCACCTCCACCCCGGTGGTCTCCGTCCTGCTGGCCCAGTTGCTGGTCATTGCCCCGGTTTTCCTCACCGTTTTCGCGTGGTGCGGCAGGAAAACGACGACGACGGCGGCAGCCCGCTCCGGGGCACCCGCACCGACGCTTGGGCGGACCGTCCTTCGCTCAGTAGCGAATCCGGTCACTATCGGCGCGGCTGTCGGCGCGCTGTTTTCGGTGACCTCACTGACGCTGCCCGAGGTGCTCTGGACACCCATCGAGATGCTGGGCCAGGCGTCCATCCCGCTGCTCCTGGTGGTTTTCGGTATGAGCCTGCGCGGGCAAAGGCCGCTGGCGCAGCGGAGCCTGCGGGCCGACGTCGTACTTGGAACGGTTGTGAAGCTTGCCGTGATGCCGGTCATCGCGTGGTTGGTGGCGTACTACCTGTTCGCGGTTGAGGGAACGGCGCTACTGGGCGTGGTGGCAATGGCTGCGCTGCCGACCGCCCAGAACGTGTTCCTGTTTTCGTCCCAGTTCGGGCTGAAAGTGACGCTGGTCCGCGACATCATCCTGGTCAGTTCACTGCTGGCCTTGCCCGCGGTGCTGCTGGTCGCGCTGTTGCTGGGCTGAGGCTCGCGCTGGGGCCGCGTCCGGCTCGCCATCGTCGTTGATTCCGCTTAGGTTTGAGCCGGTTCTGCGGCGTGTCTCCCGCGACACGCCGCTGATTCGGCTCTCGCGTCGTCGAACCTGCACGGAATGGGTGACGACGACGGAGCGTCAGTCCGCTTCGCCCGCGAGCGGCGTGCTGAACCCGCCCGTACGATGGAGCCATGACGGCAGACAAAGTTATTCGCATGTACGGAGCCGATTGGTGCCGCGACTGCATCCGCACCAAGAAGCAGCTCGATGGACTCGGGATCAGCAACGAGTACATCAATCTCGTGGAAACGCCGGACGCCGCCGAAGAGGCGCGGAACATCTCCGGCCGCACCAACATTCCGGTAGTGGTGTATCCCGACGGCACACACCAGGTTGAGCCGTTGAACGCCGAGGTCGAGGCGAAATTGAGCGAACTGCAGCTGCTCTAACTGTCGAGGGTTTTCTCCCAGCCGCCCTCAGAGCCCACGGCACGAAAGCCGAGCGCTTCGTTGACGCGGAGCATGGGCCGGTTGTCCTCGGCGTTGAAGGTGTAAACGATCTTCGTTTGCGGCCCTAACCGTTGCAGGTTCGCGGCCTTGAGCAGCATGCCGAGGGAGAATCCCCGGTGCTCGGAGATCACCAGGGTGTCCTCCTGTGCAGCCGCGCCCCCGACGTCGGCCGGCAATGAGATCTCTGTGAACCCGACTAGGCTGCCTGATGGCACATGCAAAACCGCAGCGGTGAGCAGTTCGCGCCCGCTTGAGGTTTGGTCCTGATCCCGCCTGATAATGCGGGTCTCGTCCCAGGCGTCGACCGTCCGCTTCAGCCCGGCGGACGGGTCATCGAGGCTCATCGCGGTTTTCAGGCGGGCGAAATCCGTCAGGAATTCGGAAGGCGTCGCTCCAGTCCATAGTTTCAGCTCATAGTCCGGCCCCGCGATCCGCTCCGCGTTGTGCTGGTGTGCCGTGAGCTCGCGCGAATCTTGCCCTGCCTCGAGGAAACTGACCCGTTTGATTTGCTTCAGCCTGTATCCCCGGATGATCAGGAAACGCACTCCGGGATCGGTCGCCGGCACACTGCCGAATCCACTTGAGGCTGCTACCGACGGTCCGCTTGTGTGGGCGGTATGCAGTACGGCGCTTTGGATGATCGGGCGGCCCGCCTGACGGGAAATGTCCTCAAGTTGATCCAGCATCGCGGATCCGATTCCCTGACGTCGGTAGGCGCCGTCTACTTCCACATTCACTGAGCTGGTGCTACTCCCGACCGCGGCCACCCACGACAGGATTGCGCGGGCAACAATGGTGCCGCCGTCGTGCGCCACGAAGAGGCGGCGGGGCTTGTACGGGTTCTGGAATCCGGGCAGGAGTTCGGCGGCTGAGTAGGAGAGGATGCCGCTGCCGAGTATCCCGGTTTCTACCCGGTTGCGCACTTCAACCATCGCCTCGAAAGCGGAAGCTTCGGGGCTCCCCATGCTCGAAGGGATCGTCAGTTCGGATATGGAGAAGCTGCTGCGCGCGTTCATTCGGCAACTCTAACAAGCCATTGGGACATCTCAATCGGAGGATCTTGATATGCAAGCAATGACTTGCCTATTATGTAACCATGGCCGACATTTTCCGGGCGCTCGACGACGAGACGAGACGCGTCATCCTCGATGAGCTGTCCGCACGGGATGGCCGAACCCTGTTCGAAATCTGCTCCGTACTTGCCATGCGATACGGCCTGAGCCTGACGCGCCAGGCTATTTCGCAGCACCTCGCCGTACTCGAATCGGCGGACCTGGTCACGTCCGAAAAACGCGGACGTTCCAAGTTTCACTACTTCAACCCCGAGCCCCTCGCTCAAATCACCGGCCGGTGGCCCGTCAGAAAGAAGACCGAATCATGAAAATTGCACTGACAAGCCTGTTCGTCGACGATCAACGGGCTGCCCTCGCCTTCTATACCGACGTCCTGGGCTTCATGAAGCACCACGACATCCCGCTTGGGGAGGACTATTGGCTCACAGTGGTCTCGGCGGAGTCGCCGGATGGTCCAGAATTGCTGCTCGAGCCTGCGAAGCACCCCGCCGTGAAGCCCTACAGGGACGCCCTGGCAGAGGACGGCATCCCGCTGGCCCAGTTCGAGGTGAAGGACATCCATAGCGAATACGCCCGGCTCACCAGCGCGGGCGTCGTCTTCACGCAGCCGCCGGTGGACATCGGCACCGCCGTCGTCGCTGTCTTCGATGACACCTGCGGCAACCTGATCCAACTTCTCGAAGCGAAGCCCAACAAGCACGACGACGACGACGGCCGCTGAGTTGGGCGCGGCCGTGGAGTCCTTCGACATCAAGAAAGATCGGAAGGACCTCTACGCGCCTAGGCGCAACGTTTTCGACACGGTTGATGTGCCGGAGATGGCGTTTCTCATGGTCGACGGGCATGGTGATCCCAATACAGCCGGCAGCTACCGGGAGGCGATCGAGGCGTTGTATACCGTCTCCTACGCAGTTCGCGCCGTCGCGAAGAAGAGCCTCGAACGGGTGCATACCGTCGCGCCGCTTGAAGGGCTGTGGTCCGCGGAAGATCTGGAGGTCTTCCGCACCCGCGAGAAGAGTGCGTGGGACTGGACCATGATGATCGCCCAGCCTGACTGGATCACCCGCGAAATGGTTGACGAGGGGCTGTCCACCGCGCAGAAGAAGCAGTTACCGGCGCTGAACCTGGTTCGCTTCGAGCGCTTCGCGGAAGGTCGCAGCGTGCAGACTCTGCATGTGGGCGCTTACGACGACGAAGGGCCGGTGCTCCAGCGCCTGCACGAGGAATTCCTGCCTGCACAGGGTCTTGTACAGACCGGGCGTCACCACGAGATCTACCTGTCGGACGCACGCAAGGTCCCGCCGGAGAAGCTGAAGACCATCCTGCGCCAGCCGGTCGGGCCAGCTCGGTAGAGGTGATCAAGTACGGTATCTGGTGTGACCGTGAACAGTAAGCCGCCGTCGTCGTCGGGTGCACAAGCGGGCCAGCGCGCACGCGCGGCGAACATCCGCGACGTCGCGCGGGCCGCAGGCGTCTCCCACCAGACGGTCTCGCGGGTGATTAACGGCCACCACAGCCTGCGGGACGAAACACGGCAGCGCGTGCTTGACGCCATGGAAGCGTTGCAGTTCCGGCCCAACCGCGCGGCGCGATCGCTGGTGACGAGCCGCTCCCGCATCATCGGCGTCCTGATGACCAACGGCGCGTACTTCGGGCCATCCTCAACCCAGGCGGCGATCGAATCGGCGGCAGCCAGCGCCGGCTACCTTGTGGACACGGCAACGCTCACGTCGCTCGACGAAGCCGCGTTCAGTGAGGCGTTGAGCCGGCTGGTGGATCACGCGGTCGAGGGCCTGATCATCCTGGCACCGCAGGAAACCACACTGCAGCAGCTACAGCATTTCTCGATCAACCTGCCGATGGTGACAGTCCATTCCACTTCCCCGGCTGATGATCATGGGCTCTCCGTTGACCAGGTCGCGGGTGCGCGGCTCGCCACCCGACACCTGCTGGAGCTCGGGCACCGGGACATCGCGCACATTGCCGGACCGGACGGGTGGGTTGAATCAAGGGAAAGGATCCGCGGCTTCAAGACCGAAATGGCTGACTGGGGGCTGACGCCGTCGCAGATCCTGACCGGCGACTGGACTTCGGACAGCGGGTACCGGATCGGCAAGAATCTGGTTGCGGGCAACCCGCCGAGCGCCGTCTTCTCCTCCAATGACCAGATGTCGCTCGGCCTGATCCACGCCTTCCGCGAGGCGGGATTGCGGGTTCCGGAGGATGTCAGCATCGTCGGTTTCGATGATGTGCCCGACGCCGCCCACTTCGCCCCGCCGCTGACAACCGTTCGCCAGGACTTCCCCGAGCTCGGCCGCCGCTGCGTGGCGCATCTACTGGCGCAACTGGGCGCGCCGGCCCAGGAAGAACCACGCACTGTGGTGCCGGAGCTGATCGTCCGGCAGTCCACCGCCTCGCACTAGCCGACGTTACGAGGCCGAAATACTCCGCGCCTACGATGCTGCCCGTAGCCACCTGAGCCAGGAGCCGACGTCGTGATCACCATCGAAATTGACAGCACTGTGCAAGGCGATGTCCAGCAGTTGCTCAATGAGCACCTGACGGACATGTTCGCCACCTCTCCCGCCGAGAGCGTCCACGCGCTGGACCACTCCGCGCTCAGGCACCCGGACATCACCTTCTGGTCCGCCCGGGAAGATTTGCTGCTGCTTGGCTGCGGTGCGTTGAAGCGCCTCCCGCATGGCGCCGGCGAGATTAAGTCCATGCGCACGGCGGAAGCTGCGCGGGGCCGCGGCGTGGCAACCCTCATCCTCAAGCGGATCATTGCCGAAGCGCACGAGCGAGGCTATGAGCGATTGTTCCTCGAAACCGGTACCAGGACTTCTTCGCGCCGGCCAGACGCCTGTATGCGCGGCACGGCTTCGTGCCGTGCCTGCCCTTCGCCGGCTACACCGAGGACCCGCACAGCACCTTCATGAGCCTTGAGCTGGGCGGACGCTGATCGTGTGATGGGCTATCCCATCGAAACGGCCGGTTCAGTGGGCATGTCTAGACATACCCACTGAACCGCCGAGTTCGCTGGGATATCCCGACCGGCAACGCGGTAAAGACGCCGAAACCTTGACAGTATCCCAGCACCAAGTCCTATGATGTGAACGGTCACATTCGCAATGACAGAACAAGACAATGAGGTCCCGTGAGCACACTCCCACCCAGCGACGCGCAGTATGCCATCGGCGTCGACTTTGGCACCCTGTCTGGCCGCGCCGTCGTCGTCCGCGTTTCTGACGGCACGGAACTGGGTTCCGCCGTCTTCGACTATCCCCACGCCGTCATGGACAACACGCTCGCCGCCACCGGTGAGAAGCTGCCGCCGGAGTGGGCGCTGCAGGTGCCCTCGGACTACGTTGACGTGCTGCGCAATGCCGTTCCGGAAGCGGTAAGGGAAGCGGGCATTGACCCCGCGCAGGTCATCGGCATCGGCACGGACTTCACGGCCTGCACCATGGTCCCGACCACGGCGGACGGCACCCCGCTCAACGAACTTCCCGGATTCGAGACCAGGCCGCACGCCTATGTGAAGCTCTGGAAGCATCACGCCGCGCAGGGCCAGGCGGACCGCATCAACGCCCTCGCCGCGGAACGCAAGGAAAAGTGGCTGGCACGCTATGGCGGACTGATTTCCAGCGAGTGGGAGTTCGCCAAGGGACTCCAGCTCCTCGAAGAGGATCCCGAGCTGTACGAGCGGATGGACCACTGGGTTGAAGCTGCCGACTGGATCATCTGGCAGCTCACCGGTCAGTACACACGCAACGCCTGCACCGCCGGCTACAAGGGCATCTACCAGGACGTGCAGTATCCCGGCCGCGAGTTCCTCGGCGCACTCAACCCGGACTTCGCGGGGTTCGCGGAGGAGAAGGTCGAGCACGCTATCGGCGCTCTCGGCTCCAGCGCCGGAACCCTGAGCTCAGAAGCCGCCGCGTGGACGGGACTGCCGGAGGGCATCGCCGTCGCCGTCGGGAACGTGGACGCGCACGTAGCCGCACCCGCAGCGAAGGCGACGACGCCGGGACAGATGGTCGCGATCATGGGCACCTCCACGTGCCACGTCATGAACTCGGACAGGCTGGCTGAGGTGGCGGGCATGTGCGGAGTTGTCGACGGCGGCATTGTCGACGGTCTCTACGGTTACGAAGCCGGACAATCCGGGGTGGGCGATATCTTCGCGTGGTTCGTGGACAACCAGGTTCCGGCGTCGGACGTTGAAGCCGCCGCGGAGGCCGGCGTTTCGGCGCACGAGCACCTCACCGCACAGGCCGAGAAGGAGCCCGTGGGTGGGCACGGATTGATCGCCCTGGACTGGCATTCAGGCAACCGCTCGGTGCTGGTGGACCACCAGCTTTCTGGAACCGTCGTCGGCTTGACGCTGTCCACCAAAGCCCATGAGGTGTACAGGGCTCTGCTGGAAGCTACGGCGTTCGGCGCGCGCAAGATCGTCGAGACGTTCAACGCGTCCGGCGTACCGGTGACCGAATTCGTGGCGGCCGGCGGCCTGCTCAGGAACAGGTTCCTGATGCAGACCTACAGCGATGTGCTGCGGATGCCTATTTCCACGATCGGCAGCGACCAGGGGCCCGCGTTGGGGTCGGCCATCCACGCCGCCGTCGCTGCAGGCGCCTACCCGGATGTCCGGGCTGCCAGCGAAGCGATGGGGAGCGTGAACCGCGCCGCGTACACCCCGGACCCGGACCGGGCGGATGCCTACGACCTGCTCTACGCCGAATACGAACAACTTCACGACTACTTTGGTCGCGGCTCCAACCAGGTCATGCGCAGGCTCAAGGAGCTCCGCCGGGCCGCCTATTCACAAGCGACGGTCAACGCATGAGTTCTTTCAGCCCACGCGAAACAGACGCCATCAACGCCGTCCGCCGCGACGTAGCGAAGCTGCACGCAGAACTGGTCAAGTACAACCTCGTGGTGTGGACCGGCGGCAACGTCTCCGGCCGCGTTCCCGGCATGGACCTGTTCGTGATCAAACCCAGCGGCGTGCTTTACGAGGACCTCACCGCCGAGAACCAGATCCTGTGCGATCTGGACGGCAACGTCATGGCAGGTACCCCTGGCTCGGAACGCTCGCCGTCCAGTGACACAGCCGCGCACGCCTACGTTTACCGGAACATGCCGCGCGTCGGGGGAGTGGTGCACACGCACTCGACCTATGCGACGGCGTGGGCTGCCCGCGGTGAAGCCATCCCGTGCGTCATCACCGCAATGGCGGATGAGTTCGGCGGCGCAATCCCGGTTGGCCCGTTTGCGATCATCGGGGATGATTCCATCGGCCGCGGGATCGTCGATACCCTCACTGGGCACCGTTCACGGGCGGTGCTGATGCAGAACCACGGTCCCTTCACCATCGGCAAGGACGCGCGCGACGCCGTGAAGGCCGCCGTCATGCTTGAGGACGTAGCCCGCACCATCCACATCTCGCGCCAGCTCGGGGACCCGCTGCCCATAGAGCAGCGCCACATCGAATCCCTCTTTGACCGCTACCAAAATGTGTACGGGCAACCGTCGCCCGCCAGAACCGGAGTACCCTCATGAGCCTGCAGACCACCTTGGACCGCTACGAGATCTGGTTCCTCACCGGCAGCCAGGACCTCTACGGCGAGGAAACCCTGCGGCAGGTCGCTGACCAGTCCCGGCAGATTGTGAAGCAGCTCGACGGGCTTCCTGTGAAGGTGGTCTGGAAGCCCACCTTGAAGGACTCGGCGTCCATCCGCCGCATGGCGCTCGAGGCGAATGCGAGCGACAACACCATCGGCGTCATCGCCTGGATGCACACGTTCAGCCCTGCGAAGATGTGGATCGCGGGCCTCGATACGCTCCGCAAACCGCTGCTGCACCTGCACACCCAGATCAACGTCGCGCTGCCGTGGGCGGACATCGACTTCGACTTCATGAACCTGAACCAGGCCGCCCACGGCGACCGCGAGTTCGGTTACATCCAGACGCGGCTGTCCGTTGCGCGGAAGACCGTTGTCGGGCACGTCTCCAACCCGGCTGTGCGGGAGCAGATCGGCACCTGGTCGCGGGCCGCCGCCGGCTGGGCTGCAGTCCATGAGCTGAAGGTTGCACGCTTTGGCGACAACATGCGCAACGTCGCGGTCACCGAAGGGGACAAGACCGAGGCCGAGCTCCGCTTCGGCGTCTCCATCAACACGTGGGGCGTCAACGACCTGGTCGAGGTTGTGGAGAGCCAGTCCAACGCCGACATTGACGCCCTCGTTGCGGAGTATGAGGAAACGTACGACGTCGTCCCCGAGCTTCGGCGCGGCGGGAACCGGCATGAGTCCCTCCGCTATGGCGCGCGCCAGGAGCTGGCGTTGAAGTCCTTCCTCGAGGGCGGCTCCTTTGGCGCGTTCACGACGACGTTCGAGGACCTGGGCGCGCTCCGCCAGCTTCCCGGACTCGCGGTGCAGCGCCTCATGGCGGCCGGTTACGGGTTCGGTGCCGAGGGCGACTGGAAGACCGCCGTCCTGGTCCGTGCCGCGAAGGTGATGGGTGCCGGCCTGCCCGGCGGCGCCTCGTTGATGGAGGACTATACGTACCACCTGGTGCCTGGGGAGGAGAAGATCCTCGGCGCGCACATGCTGGAAATCTGCCCTACGCTGACAACTTCGAAACCGACGCTCGAGGTGCATCCGCTGGGGATCGGCGGCAAGGAGGACCCCGTCCGGCTGGTGTTCGACACGGACCCGGGGGACGCGGTCGTCGTCGCCATGTCCGACATGCGCGACCGCTTCCGCCTGACTGCCAACGCCGTCGAGGTGGTGCCGCCGGATGCGCCGCTGCCCAACCTGCCCGTTGCGCGGGCGGTGTGGAAACCGGAGCCGGACCTCGCGACGTCGGCCGCCGCCTGGCTCAGCGCAGGCGCAGCACATCACACCGTGATAAGCACCGCCGTCGGGCTCGATGTTTTCGAGGACTTCGCCGACATCGCCGGCACCGAACTCCTGCGAATCGACAGTACGACGACGGTGCGGGAGTTCCAGCGTGAGCTGCGGTGGAACGCGGCGTACTACCGGCTGGCGCAAAAACTGTAGATCAAGAGGAACAGAGGGAGAACCGCATGGCGTACGACGCCGGCACCAACTGGGCGGGAAATCTCGCCTACGGCGCGTCCAGAGTCCATGAGCCGACGTCGGTGGATGAAGTCCGGCGGATCGTCGCCGCGGCCAGGTCCATCCGGGCGCTCGGCTCACGGCACTCCTTCAACGCCATCGCCGACGGAACAGATGAACTGCTCTCGACGGCGGCGCTCACCGGCCCGGTACGCATCAATCGGGAATCCTCCACCGTGACGGTGGGTGCCGGAATCCGGTACGGCGAGCTCGCAACCGAACTGGACCGGGCCGGTTTCGCGCTCGCCAACCTGGCTTCGCTGCCGCACATCTCCGTGGGTGGCGCCGTCGCCACCGGCACCCACGGCTCGGGGAACAGGAACCGCAGTCTGGCGGCCGCCGTCGTCGGGCTGGAACTGGTCACCGCCGATGGTGACCTGGTGAAGTACGACGCCGGTGATCCCGACTTCGCGGGCGCAGTGATCAACCTCGGCTCCCTGGGAGTGGTGACGAGCCTTGAGTTGGAGATCGAGCCGGCGTTCGAGGTGGAGCAGACGGTCTTCGAGCGTCTCCCGCTGGAGGCCCTGCTCGGCAATTTCGACGGCGTTACCGGCGCCGCGTACAGCGTCAGCGTGTTTACGACCTGGTGGGATGCCGACGTCGTCGACTCCGTCTGGGTGAAGCGCCGCCCGGACCGCGATGAACCGCTGGCGGAAACGCTGTTCGGCGCTGTCCGGGCAGAGGACGAGAGGCACCCGCTGCCCGGCATCCCGCCGGTCGGGTGTACACCGCAACTGGGCGTTGCGGGCCCCTGGTACAACCGGCTACCGCACTTCCAGCTCGATTTCACGCCCAGCAACGGGGTGGAACTGCAGTCGGAGTACCTGGTGCCGCGCAAACATGCCGTGGACGCGATCCGGACTCTGCGCGGGTTGAGCGCGGAGATCGCGCCGCTTCTGCAGGTGAACGAAATTCGTACCGTGGCCGCTGATGACCTGTGGCTGAGCTCGAGTTACGGGACCGAGGCCGTGGGCCTGCACTTCACGTGGGTCCAGGACCAGCCCGCAGTGGAGGCGCTGCTGCCGAAGATCGAGGCGGCGCTGCAGCCGTTCGCCGCGCGGCCGCACTGGGGCAAGCTCTTCACCCCTGGCGCGCACGATCTGGACAGGCTCTACCCGAAACTCGAGGACTTCCGGCTACTCACGAAGCGGATTGACCCGGACGGTGTCTTCGCTAACCCGTTCAGCACTGAAGTGGCAGGCTCATAACAACGCCTCCATCGCGCCCGCCAGGAGACCTAACGAGAACGGGATGCACACAAGTCCGGGAAGGAGAAGGACCAGGGCGCACACGCTGTTCGCAGTTACCGATACGGTTCCAAGCCGTCGCCTCGGCTCTCCCTGTGTGCTCGCGGCACAGGCTAATCCGGTGAATGCGATGATGGCAGCCGGACTGATGATCAAAATCGCGTAGACCAGCGTGACATCGAACGCGCCCATCTCGTCCGGCGTGTTTGTCCAGATGTAGACCAGCAAACCGCACAGAATCACAACTAACACGGGAAAGACGTATCCCACGATTCGCCGAATCATCCAGAAGTCGGTCCGTACCGGCGGGACACCACCAAGCTCAATGGTTTCGCTATCAGTGCTCATGATGATCCGTTCTCCAGGGGGTGGAGAATAGAGAGTATCGAAGAGACGCCTCAGGCGGATTCAGTTATCCACAGGCACCGCTCAGCGCTTCAGCACCGCCGCCTTGTCAACGCCTTGCCGGGGTACCTCATGAATGCCGAGGACGGTGCTCACATCTTCGGCGGTAGAGCGGCCCAGCACCACAACTCGGTCCGCAAGACGGAGGGCCTCATCCATGCTGTTGGTCGCCAGCAGCACCGTGGTGGGAAGTGCGCGGTGAAGGGTCTGCAACACGCTGTGCAGGACCGTGCGGGCGGCGCCTTCGACGGCAGCGAACGGGTTGTCGAGCAGCATCACCCCTGGACCCCCCGCGAGGGCGCGGGCCAGGGCGGCACGGCGGACGATTTCCGCGGTGACATCTGTTGGCAGCAGCTTCGCGAACCGGCGAAGCCCGGCCAGGTCAAGAAGTTCAGCGATCTTCGCCTTGGCCTCACTGGCGCTGGAGCTCTTCCGAAGCCCGAGAGCAAGGTTGGCCTGCAGCGAATGAGTCGGTTGGAGATCAGCGTCGCGGGGAGTCCACGAGCACCGGTCATCCACGCGGCGGACAGGTTCTCCACCAAGGAGAACCGAACCCGACTCCGGGTGGTCCAGCCCGGCGGCCGCGCGCAAGAGGGTGGCGGCGTCGTCGTCGTCGTTCCCCACGAAGGCGAGGACTTCGCCGGCTTTCACATCGAGGCTGAGGTTCCGCACGCGGCCGGCGTGGAGGTTCACGAAGGACACCTCCAGCGGCGAGGTGGCACGGCGGAGGTGGAGATGATGGGGTGGAACCGGGCTGGAACTCATCGGTTACTCCGTAGCGTCTGGGTTCGGGCATCCCCAGCGGCCCGAAGTGATCAGCACCAATTTACCGACACAACGCAGGATCCCCGCCATGGCGGGGATCGAAGCGCGTAACAAAGTGACTTAGCGGTAGCAGCGGAACATGTCCTCCATCGTCCGGTCCAGAGGAGTGTCGACTGCGCACACCACGAGGCCCAGCCATACGTTCCGGACCAGACCACGCAGGCCCCAGGAGCGGAGCGGCATCCGCTCGCGCGGCGGAACGGCATTGCGGCCGATGAACGCGAACAGCGCAACCGTTACACCAAGAATGATCAGCAGAGCCATGGCCTACGCCCCCTCTGCCGTCGGATCGGAATACGAGCGGCTCGGCAGGGCACTGCTGCCCCAACCCGAGTGCGATTCAATCGGGGCGGTATGCCCCACCCCGTCCCTGTTGATTGAGCGGAGAACAACCGCTGCGAGGGCGGCTACAACAACCAGTACGACGACGATTTCCATACCTCGATAGTGCTCTCACCTTCAGGCCGGCAACAGTGGCAGAAAAGACCACTATCGATAAATTACTGCCATGCGCTCTTGCGGGTGCATCGACTCTCCTCAAATGGTCCTTCTCAGCTCGAAGTGCGCTCTCATAAGGACCATTTGGGGAGAGTCGATTGGCTACTTCATGCCCATGTGGCGGTCACGCCAGGCGGGATACAGTGCCCATGCCAGCATCCCGACGATAAGGACTGCGGCGACGGCGATGATCCAATTCGTGGGCAGGCCGACAACGGAGAACGGCGTCGAGTAGCACTCATTGCCGGACGCGCAGCCCCCACGTGAGCCGGCCGGCGCGAGGAGCAGGCCGGCCAACAGGCCCGCCGCGATGGCGACCAGAGTCCGCTTCATGGCCTTGAGATTACGTCGCGGTGGTTCGCGAAGATAGACCGCGCGGACGATTCCGTGCGGGTTTGACGGGCCGGTTGACGCGAAAGGTCTGTGGAACCGGGGTTGGGCTGGTACAAATCCTGGTACACGGAGCTCAAACCTGCACGGAACCGTCCGGCAGGAAGGCCGGAGCCTGCACGGAATCGTCCGAGAGGAAGCCCCGAACATGCACGGAGTCGCCAATCAAGCCCGCCGGATACGCCGGAACCTACAGCGGCGCAACCTCCGTGTGCATCAGATCCAGCGCGAGCGCCGCCGTCCAACTGAAGTTGCGGGTGCCGTGCGGGGCGCCCGTGATCGGGTCGACGTACTCGGGGAAGTCGTGCGCGAGCGCCAGGGACTGGAGGTTCGTCGCCAGCCGGTGGGCTTCGTCGCCGTGGGCGCCGTGGACGCGCAGGCCAAGGATCACCAGCCAGGTCATGTTGAACCAGGCCGGCCCGCGCCAGTACTGAGCCGGTTCGAAGTCAGCCGCCAGCATGTCATAGCTCGGCACCATGTGCGGACTGCTGCCGAGGAAGCCGGGACCCATGAGCGTTTCAAGCACCGCGGGCGCGTGCGCCAGGTCGGGCAGGATGAGCGGGATGATCCCGGAAATGGTGGCCTTCCGCACCAGGGATCCCGTCGTAACATCCCGGGCTACGTAAAGCCCCAGGTCGGCGTCGTACAGGCTCTCAAGGGCGGCCGTAAGTTCCTGGGCACGCTGTTCGTGCCCGGCCGCATCAACGCCGATCGAACGCGCAATGTCCGCCAGCGCCAGCTCGGACCGCGCCCACAGCGCATTGAACGTTGGGTCCTCAAGGACAAAGCTGTCCTCGCCCTCGAGGTCGTTGCAACCGTGGTCGCGGTACTGTTCCGCGAGCCAGAAGTAGCGTCCGTACTCCTTGGTGCTCGGGCGCTCGCCGGCCCCTGCATGAGCCAGGTCCGGCCTGCGGATCTCGTGCTGCGGGGTGTCCGGGATCCTGGCCAGTGCCTCATCCCAGAGCGGCGAGTTGTCCATGCCCGATTCCCACGGATGCACCACGCTCGCCAGCCCGTTGCCGCCGCGGTTCCGGCGGACCAGCAGGTATTCGTGCCAGGTGACCAGCCGGGGGTAAACCCGTGCCAGGAACCCGTTTCGCTCCGAAGCCTCGGGGTTGGTCCGGTGCACCTCCCACGCAGCCCAGGCATGGTTGGGCGGCTGGATGAGCCCGGTGGTCGGAACCAGGGGTGCTGCCGGGAGATCGTTGGACCGCCAGAAGGACGCGCCGGGGGAGTAGTCATCGTCACGGGTGACGTCGTAGATGATCTGCGGCAGGCGCCCGTCCTCCCACTGCCCATTCAGGATCGATTCCAGTTCCTGCTGCGCCCGGTCAGCGTCGACGTGACGCAGCCCGAGGGCGATGAAGCCGGAGTCCCAGCTCCACTGATGGGGATAGAGACCGCTGGCAGGCAGCGTGTGCGAACCCGCCCAGTTCCGTTTGAGCACCGAAACCGCGGCACTGGTGAGCGCGGCCGGATCAGGCAAGGCGGTCATGACACTCCATTCAGGGGTTGGGAGAAGGCGGGGAACGGGGTGGCCGGAGGAACGTTGCCAAGGACGCGGCGGGTGGTTTCCAGCCCCCAGTCATCCAGTTCCGAGATCCGGTCCGACGCCGAGCGGAGCCCGCCGAACTGCTCGACGACGGCGGCCCACGGCTCGCGCAGCGCGAAGCCCGGCCGCGCAACGAGGCAGTCCGGGTCATTCGCCCAGAACCGCCCGTGCTGCCAGGCCCTTGCAGTGGTACCCATGGCGCCGCGCAGTTCGCCGTTGGCATCCTGGGCGTGCTCGTGGAAGGTGTCCGGGGAGACGCGCATCCCGTCGATCAGGCCCACGCTGGGGAGGATCGGCGCACCGCAGCCCACCAGGTAGGTCTCTGGTCCCACGGCGTCGCGGATCAGTTCGAGGCCGGAACGGTAGGCTTCGATAGCGCTGACGTCGTCGTCGTACCTGGTACCGGGAAGCGCGCCGCTGTAGAGGAAATCCAACTTGAAGTAGTCGAACCCGGCCTGGTGCAGGGTGCGGAAGGTGTGCCACAGGTAGTCCCGCAGGTCCGGGTGCGTCAGGTCCAGGCCGAGGAGGTCCTGGCCCCAGTTTCCTCCCGCCTCGTCCATGAGCCAGTCCGGATGCTGTGCGGCCAGCTCTGTCCCGGAGCCGGCCATGAAGGGGGCGAGCCAGATTCCGGCACGCCGCCCCGACTCCCGGATGCGCTCCGTCAGCTTCGGCAGCGTGGGGAACTTGGGTTCCAGCGGAGTCCAGTCACCGACGCCGGCCTCCCACCCGTCGTCGAGCTGGATGACATCGACGGGTAGCTCAAGCTCATCGATAGCCGCGAGGTTCTCCAGGATGTCCTGCTCGGTGACGGCCTCGAAGTAGCGGTACCAACTGCACCACACAGAAGGCGGAGTCTTCAGCGGCGCTACTTCCGCCGCGGCCGCGTACCGGTCGCCGAACCGGGCGAGGCCGGAGGCCAAATCGGGTGCCTCGAATGACACGAGAGGGCCGTCGGCGCTGATCCGCAGGGTTTCACCGTCGAGCTCGGCCCGGATCGAAGGCACCTCGCCGACGGCGGGCGCCCCGTAGACCCGGACCGGGCCCCCGTCGCCTGGCGAAACGGCCAGCAGCCCCTCGGCATGGAAGCCCGACGCCGGCTGCTCCACCCCGGGGCGGAACCGCATCCGGTGCCGCAGCATCGACTCGGGGCGGCGCGAGGTTTCAGTGACCCCATAGGTAGTGGTGGGGCTCCAGCTCTGCCACCCCTCCTCGTAAACACGTCCGCGCTCCGGCGAGACGGTTAGCTCCTCAACGGTTTGATACGTCATTGATGCTTCTTCCGATCAGAGTTTCAGGGACGCAGGCTGCGGTTCGCCGCCATTGCCGGCGGAGTCGAACGCGGCAAGCATCAGTTCAAGCGAGCCGATGTTGTGCGCGGCGCTGTTATAGGGCTGCCGATCTTCGGCGAGGGCACTCATGAGCTCTCCCATGGCGCCCGCGAAACCGTCGACAAACCACTGGCCCTCGAGCGCGTACTGCGTGGTGACCGAGTCCCGTTCCAGTTCCAACCGGTCCGGGCCGCCGAGCACGCTGCCGCGGATGGTGCCCTCCGTTCCGTGGATCCAGAAGGGGCAGGACGGCTTCTTCGTCTTCACATTCCCAATGACGCGCAACAACGCGTGCGCACCGTCCGCACACCCAACCCGGATGGAAGCGGACCACGGGTTCTTCGCTGTTGTCGGCTGCCCCGGCACACGCGAATCGACTGCCTGCACGGAGCGCACCTTCTTGCCCTCAAGCCAGCACCGGGTGATGTCGATCCAGTGCACCAGGTAGTCCGAGATGAGCATGTGCGGCACGTCGTCGAAGTGCGTCCCGGCGATCGGCGGCAGCGGCTTGTCGTGCAGGTGGGTCACGCCGACAACGTCACCAATGGCGCCGTCCTCGACCAGCAGCGTCGCAAGACGCCAGGCCGGGGCCCAGCGTGCGTTCTGGTTCACGGCGACCCGGACCCCGCGCCGCTCAGCCTCAGCAAGGATGGGCGCCAGTCCGTCAAGGTCGGTGGTGAGCGGCTTCTGCGCGAGGACGTGCTTGCCGGCCGATACGGCGGCGGAGAGCCACTTGAGACGGTCCTCCGGCGGCATCGCCAGGTCCACAATGCCTACGTCGGGGTCGGACAGCAGCTCCTCGGGCGAACTGTAGATGCGCTTGACCGAGCCGAAGCGCTCCGTGATGCCCGCCGTCGTCGTCGGCGTCCTGCTCCAGACTCCGGCGATGTCCAGGCCGTACTTCTCGTACGAAGGCAGGTGCGCGGTCTGGGCGATGGCACCGCAGCCGAGGATTCCGATGGCGGGTTTCGGCCCGTCCGGGAACTGTGGGCGGTAGTCGGGGATCAACGTGCTGACCTGTCCATGGCGAGGACGAGGCCGGTCCAGGACTGCGGGATGGCGCCCAGCCCTTCGCCGGTTTCCGGGTTCCAGTACTCGGCCCAGCCGCTTGTCCGGGCGGCGCGCAGGGTGCGTTCGGCGAGGCGGTCGGCGGCATCAGAACGTTCCCACCGGAGCTCCGCGAGCCAGAAGAGGTAGCTCAGCGGCGGCCAGGCGGTGCCGCGCCAGTACGTCCCGGGATCGTAGGACGGGTGGGTGCGCGCCACGTTGGTTGGCCCGTAGTCGCTGCCGAACCGGGCTGGATCCTCCAGCTGGTTCAGCGCGGCTTCGGCCTTGGCGCGGTCCGCTGTGACGAGGGCGCCCATGACGCCGTCGCTGGTCGGGATCCGCGTGGACGGTCCACCCCCGACGACGGCGCGATCCGACCACAGTTGCTCCTCCTCGTCCCACAGGAGCTCGTCCATGGTGGCGCCCAGAAGCCGTGCGCGCTCCGTCAGCTGCCCGTCGCCGAGGGCGGTTCCGAGCTCGGCCAGGTTGAACGCGACGTAGGCGTTGAAGCTCGCCGGGCAGGTGACGAACGTCGAGGACCAGCGCGCGGCGCCGTCGTCGGCAAAGGAGAGGTCCCGCATCCGGTCCTTGTTCCAGGCGGTTCGCGCGGGCCGGCTGTAGTTTTCGGGCGTCCGCCCGGGCGCCCCCCAGTCATCCCAGCGCGGCGAGTGGTCATTGCCGCCCTCCCAAGGGTGGACGATGTAGATCAGGCCGTCCTCGGTGCGGCGGTGGTCCCACAGCCAGTCAAGGCCCTTGCGTGCCCGGGCGAGAATGTCCGACGACGGCGCCAGCCCGCGTTCCAGCAGCACCTTCACCGCGTGCCCGAACATCGGCGGTTGGGTGAGGGACGACGACGCCGGCAACGGTCCCAGCCACGTATCGGCAGGTTCGCCGCCGTAGCGCATGTGCGGAATCATGCCCCCGGGCAGTTGGGCGTCCAGCACTGCATTCAATTCAACGAGGGCGCGTTCGTCTCCGAGCGTGCCCCAGATAACCGCGTGGAAGCACGAATCCCAGAGCCAGAGATGCGGATAGATGTTGGGGTTGGGAACGGACCACCCGCGTCCCTTATCCCAGTGCGCTTCGAGCAGGGTGCGGACCTGGTCTGTCAGGTGCCCGCTCACAGTGCCGGCGCTCCCTCGAAGCGCAGCACGGTCTGCAGCGTCTCCGGTGCGCCCTCGTCCAGCCGGCGGAACGCCTCGCCCACCTGGTGGGCATCCACGATGTCGGAAATTAACGGCCCGACGTCGACGGCGCCCGCCGCCAGTTGCCCCATGAACACCGTGACCAGCCGGGCCGGCGTCCAGCGGGTACCGAGGCCCGCCGGGGTCCCGCCGATCTGGCTTGCGATGATCTGGACCCGGTTGTGGTGGAATTCCTCGCCCAGGGAAAGGTGTTCCCCGCCGCCCTGGTAGAAACCGGCGGCGATCACGCGGCCGTCCGCACCCACGGACCGCACTGCCTCGTGCAGAGCGCGGTAGTTCCCACTGAGTTCAATGGCGACGTCGACGCCTCGATGCTCCGTCAGCTCGCGGATCCGCTGGCCGGCGCCGCCCGGCACCGTGGCGGCAACGGCGTCGTGCGCTCCCATCTTCAGCGCCAGGTTGCGGCGCGCCTCGAAACCGTCGACGGCGATAACGCGCGCACCGCTGAGATCCGCCAGGCGGGTTGCAAGCAGGCCGATCACGCCCTGCCCGAACACCGCGACGTCCTCACCGAGGTGGAGGTTGGCGCCCAGCACGGCGTTCAGCGCGATGGCACCAACCCGGGCGAAAATTCCGTGCAGCGGGTCGGTGCCCTCCGGCACCTGCTTGCCGGCAACCGCCTCCGCGGGGAGGACGGCCTCACTGTGGTGACCCCAGATCCCGTAGACGACATCGCCGACAGCCAGCCCGACGACGTCGTCCGCCACCTCGATCACCTCGCCGACCTCCGAATACCCCCATCCGACCACCGGATAGCTGAACGCGGGCGAACCCTCGGTGAACAGTCGCTGGGCAACGTCCCAGCTCTTGGACAGGTAGGGGTTGGAGCCGCGGTAGGCGGTCAGCTCGGTCCCGGCGGAAATGCCGGAGTACCAGGTGCGGATGCGCACCGACCCGTCAGTGAGCGGCTGCTGGTCGCACTGGACCAGCTCAACCGATCGGGGCGCGGAGAACTGCACGATGTGGGGCATGTCTTCTTTCTGGATTAGCCCTTCTCCGCGCCCGCCGTGAGCCCCTCGGTGAGAAGGCGTTCGGCCGCGAAGAAGATGATGATGATGGGCAGTGTGAGGATCACTGAACCGGCCATCAGGATGGTGGTGGGTATTTCGATGCTTCCGGCAAGCTGCGAGAGTCCCAGCGAAACAGTCCAGTTCTCCCGCGATTCGACGAGGAACAGCAGGGCGAACAGGAACTCGTTCCACGCGATCATGAAGATGTAGAGCGCGTTGGAAATGATCGCGGGCATGGCCAGCGGCAGGCTGATGCGGCGCATGATCGTCAGACGGCTTGCGCCGTCAATAGCTGCGGCTTCTTCGAGGCTGGTGGGGATGGTCTCGAAGTAGTTCCGCAGCATGTAGATACTGACCGGCACCACCTGCGCCACATAAACCAGCAACAGTCCGAACAGCTCGCCGCGCAACCCGATCCGCGTAAAGAACACGAAGAGCGGGATGGCCAGCAGGATGCTCGGGAACAGGTACACGGCGAGGAACAGGCCGCTGATCTTCCGCCGCCCAAAGAAGTCCAGCCGGCTGATCGCATACGCGCCCGGTACGGCCAGCAGCAGCGTGACGAGGACCGTCCCCAGTGCCACGAGTGCACTGTTGCGCATGAAGCTCAGGAAGCCCTGCCCGCCGTTCGACGGCGATTGCAGCACAGAGGCGTACGTACCGAAGCTGAACTCGCTGAAGGATACCCAAAGGGCTCCCGGGTCCTGCAGCAGGCTCGAGATCGGCCGGACAGAGAGGATGATCATGTAATAGAAGGGGAACAGCGTCGCGATCAGGATCAGCGCAATGACAATCCACCGCAGCCAACCCAGAATGAGTATCTCCACCCGGTCCCGCGACCATGGGCGGCTGGCCGCTACGGCCTTGCGTTCCCTGCGTGATTGAACGTCGGTCGACATCAGCTCACCTCCTCTTTCTTGGCGAAGAACTTCAGGTAGATACCGACAAGGACCGCGAGGATCACCGCGAGAACCAGGGCCTGTGCTGAGGCTGCGCCGATGTCACCGCGTGCGGTCAGGAAGTTGTAGACGCGCACCGCCACGACCTCGGTGCCGGCGCCGCCGCCGGTCAGCAGGTAAATGTCATCGAAGCTGTTGAAGGTCCAGATGAACCGCAGCACCGAGAGCACGGCGATGGTCGGCAGCAACTGCGGGAGCAGGATGTGCCTGAAGCGCTGGGTGGGGGTAGCGCCGTCGACCCTCGCCGCCTCATCCAGGCTCCCCGGAACCGCCTGGAGGCGGGCGGTGAGGAAGAGGAACGCGAAGGGGAACGAGCGCCAGGCTTCAAAGGCAATGACCGTAAGCAGCGCCGTCGGAACCGTGAAGTTTAGTCCGAGGAAGGACACTTCACGCTGCCGTTCGCTCAGGAACGGGATCGCCTGGTCCCACCCCAGGTACTGGGTGCCCCAGTGGTTGACGATGCCGAACTGCGGGTTGAGCATGGTGGTCCACACGAACGTCACGGCGACAATCGGGGCAACATACGGAATGAGGGTAGCTGCCCGTACGAAGGTCCTGCCCTTGAAGGGTTTGCGCAGCGCGAGGGCGGCGATGAGGCCGAAAAGGATCGCCAGGCCGGTGCCCGCTACGGAGTACACCAGCGTTGTGATCAGTGCCTCGATGAACCCGGGTGAGGAGAACACCTCCGTGAAGTTCGAGATGGTGTAGTTTCCCAGCACCCCCGCAGTGCGGAGGTTGAGCAGGCGGATCTGCTGGAAGGCGAGCATGATCGTCCACAGGATCGGCAGAACGATCATGACGATCACGATGATCAGCGTGGGCGAAATCAGCGCGAACCCGGCGCGCTGCTCGGCCTTTGCCATCGACGAACGTTTTCCCCGGGTGCGGGGCACCGGCGCGCTGCTCCGCGCCGGTGCCTCGTCGTTCTTGCGGGTGGTGCTCACTCCAGCGAATCCTGGATGGATTGCAGGGTGGCGGCTGCCTGTTCTGCCGCGGCAGCCGGATCGGCCCCTCCGTTGGCCACATCAGCCACCGCATTGGCTATCGGCAGCTCACCGAGTGCGGCGCCGGCGAGGTCTCCCTGGCCCTGCGGGATGCCCCACAGCAGCAGGTTATCGACGCCGGTCTGCAGGGCCTGAAGCACGTCGTCAGAGTAGAAATCCTGAAGCGGGGCCTTGGTGTCCACACCAACCGGCAGGGTCTGCCAGGCGTCAGCGAACTCGGTGGGGCTCTCGGCAGTTCCGGCGCGTACCGGAACCTTGCCTTCAGGGGCGATAGCCAGCCAGTCAACGTAGCCGTCGCTCATCATGTACTCCACGAACTGCTTTGCAGGTTCGGTGTTGGCGCTCGCGGTAATGGTCCAGTTGGTGATCTGGCCGAACTGGGCGGGATCGCTGCCGTCGGGTCCGACGATGGCGGGAACTACGCCCGTGTTCTCGGCCAGGAAGGCTGGGTTGTCAGCACACTCGGCGCAGGTGGGCAGGGCATCGTTGCGGAGGCCGGCCATCTCATCGAGGACGAAGGTTGACCAGATGAACATGGCTGCTTCACCGGCGAAGTAGTTGGCACGCACTGTGTCCACGTCCTGCGCGCCGGAGACGGAGTAGTTCTCGATCAGGTTGCCGTAGAAGTCAAGTGCTCCGATGCACTCGGGGCTGTTGAAGATGACCTCACCGGCTTCGTTGACCATTTCACAGCCGTTGCCAAGTGCAACGTGCTCGATGGTCTGCTGGGTGAAGGCATCACCCGGGGCCGTTGCGCCGACAAAGCCTGCCATTTCGGGCGAATCCAGGGCTTCGGCAGCGGCAAGGATATCCTCGTAGGTTTCCGGCGCCGCCAGTCCGGCCTCTTCGAACAGGTCCGTGCGGTAGTAGAGCAGCTGCAGCCAGGATTCACTCGGGATGGCCAGCAGCTCCTCGCCGTCGCGGTTGAGCTCAAGCGCCCTTTCGGAGAAGGTCTCCTCGCCGAGGGTTTCGAGGACTTCCTGGACTGCCTGGGTGTTGACGAGGTCGTTGGCGCCGAGCGTCCGGACCTGGGTGAGGCCGATGGAGCCGATGACGTCGGGCAGGTCTCCCGCCGCAGCGCCGGAGGTCAGAACCTGGTTGAACTGGTCCTCAGCGACACCAACCAGCTCCACTTCGATTCCGGTTTCCGCCGTGAAGGCGTCAATGATCTCCTGGGTTGCCGCGACGCGGTCGGGGATGGTGTCGGTGGTCTGGACCACGATGGACTGGCCCTCGCTGTCGGCCTCCCCCTCGTTCCCGCCGCATGACACGAGGGTGGTCGCCGTCAGCGCTGCCAACGCGAGCGCGGCAGCCCTGTTCCGTTGGGGGATTCTCTTTTTCTTCAAGATTGCCATTCGAAGCTCCTATTCGCTGTACATGGAACAACGCTGTCCATGCGCTTCACGGATGGCGGTTTACGCCGCCGTCCCGGTTGAGGCGCCTTTCGCTGTGCGGACGTTCTCGCGTCGAAGTCAGCTCGGGGTCCGCGATCTGCTCCCGGTCACCAAACTTATGCTGAAACATTAGCCGGATGTTAGTTAGCTGTCGAGCAGTAGTGTGCAAATCGTTATTCTTAAGACGAACCGATACCAAGCATTTATGTGTTCACATCGATGTAGTCGGGATACTCTTTAGATCGCCACAGAGGAGTTCAATAATGACGGCTGGACCGGGAGAGGTGTTCGACCTCATTCGTTACGGTCGTGCCCGCACCCGTGGTGATCTCCAGGAGGTCACCGGGTTGTCGCGCATGACCGTCGCCCAGCGGGTGGATGCGCTCCTCGCCGCAGCCCTGATCCGCGAAGCGGGCACTGATCGTCCCTCAGGCGGACGCCGGCCTACCCGGCTCGAGTTCAACATCGAGCACTCGATCGTTGTGGCCGCCACGGTGGACACAACGCACTCGCACATCGCGTTGACGGACCTTGCGGGGCGGATCATCGACGACGACAGCATCGACCTTGCCGTCATTGACGGGCCCGAGAAGGTGCTGCACGGTATCGCCGAATCGATCGAGAGCCTGCTGGAGCGCAGCGATACACCGCCATCGCGGGTTTCCGGTATCGGCATCTCCATTCCCGGGCCGGTGGATCCACGGACCTCGCGTCCGTCCCAGCCGCCCATCATGCCCGGCTGGGACGCGTATCCCATTGCGGAATACCTGCGCGATGCGCTTCCCGTCTCCGTTCCGGTGCTGGTGGAAAACGATGCCAATGCGATGGCGCTGGGCGAACACAGTCTGGGCTTCACGGACTGTTCATCCCTCGCGCTGGTCAAGATCTCAACCGGCATTGGCACGGGCATTGTGATCAATGGCCGTGTTTACCAGGGGATCGACGGGGGTGCCGGGGATATTGGCCACGTCCGCCTGGGTGACCACCCCGACGTCGTCTGCCAGTGTGGTGCCCGCGGTTGCCTTGCAGCCGTGGCGAGTGGGCGCGCTATCGCGCAGAAGCTTACCGAACTCGGTATCGAAGCATCATCTGGCCGTGATGTCGGGGAGCTGCTCGCGAAGGGAAACGTCGAGGCAATGCGGCTGACTCATGAGGCGGGCCGCCGGATCGGCGAAGTGATGGCGACGGTGGTGTGCCTCATCAATCCCGGCGTGCTTCTCATCGGCGGGGCGCTGGCATCTTCATCGTTGCTGAGCGGTGTGCGTGAGACGCTCTACCCCATGTCACTCCCGCGTGCCACGCGCAACCTCGACGTGCGGCTGGCGACCATGGGGGACAAAGCGGGCATCATTGGGATGACACGGATGGTGGTCGACGAGGTGTTCGCGAGCAAAGCGATCAACGCCCGGCTGAATGAACCGGAGCCGGTGGGATAGAAGCTTAAAGCGCATGTACTTGAAGTACATGGTGTACGTGAGCTCAACCTATGAGAACCGCACCTATGGTTTTGCAGATGCGCGTAAGTCCTTGAAGTCGATCCTTGATGCGAGCGACCGGGGTGGATTATCGATCGTTCAGCGAGGAGACAGCTCACCCTCGGTGGTGAACACCTCGCTTCTCAAAGCTTTCCTCATGAAGAACACTCCCGGGAATGTCCAGGTAGTGAATGAAGATGGCGCGTGGGCGATGTTCATTCCTGGCCTACCGCTGGCGGCCGAGGAGTCCACTGTGGATGAAGCAATGCATGATCTGATTGATGCGTTTCGCGAGTACGCCGAGGATTGGGAGGACCACCTCCGGCTGGCTCCCAATCATAAGGACAATTGGGCCGTGGTACAGATTGTTGATTCGTCGACGGATGGCGAACTGGCTGCTTGGCAAAATGGAACTGCGAAGTGAGTCAGAAGAACCCCACGGGCACTCGAGATGAGCACGAGAAGTTCTGTAAGACTGAGCAGTGGCACCCCGTAATGAACGCAAAAGGCCAGAAGGTGCGCCATCATGCCACCTACGAGCTTGTCTTGCACGATGGAACGGTTCTTCGGAGACGCATATCTGATCGTGTCAACTCGAAGGGGGACCACCGTGACGGCTTGAACGGTACCCACCTCTAGCGTGAACAGGTGCTTCTGTGTCGGTCTCATCGATCATCGGCGACCTTGAAGGCACGGTCGTCATTCAGCCGACTCTGACTACGTAAAGGATGAGAAGCGCTTCCATTCACTCGATTAAGGTTGCATTACGTTCTACTTGGCGATCTTCTCGCGGTAACAGTGGTCGCCATAGACTCGTCGGTCTAATCCCCCGTTGGGGCGGGATAGATTGGAGTAGATAGATGAGCAAGCACATCAGGAGGACTGCTGCAACGATGGCGTTTGTAGCTGCCCTCACCGGCATGAGTACGCTTTCGGCATCAGCATCGGAAAATGAGACCCAGTACTGACAACGTAGTCGTAGACGGTCGGACATTCGGTCCCGAGGATGGGATGCGGGTTGTAGAGGAATCGTTTGAGCTCGACGAATCTGCTAACGATGAGCGTGTAGGACGGGTTTGGGAAACCACCCCTTCTGAGGGTGAGATAGGTGCTCAAACATACTGGGGAGCGAGCTACGCATTTTCTGAGCACCCGACGGATTTCACCTACTAGGGCTACGCGCACGCCGCTGGGAACGTCTACAACGGAGAACGAATTATTCAAGTGTGCATGTGGTTCACGCAAGGGACCAGAGCCCAGATGCCAACCTGTTCGTCGGCGACATCCAACGGCAGTTATTGGAGCCCAGGCATCAAGGAGTTTACGGCTTTTGCAGACTCACTCGATCCCAACGCACCAGTAACCATCTTCAATATCCGGACCACTCGGATCGATCCTGGCGTTGTGTGATATGCGCGATACGTTGAGGCCTCGGCTAGCCGCACGAGCACCAGATGCGGCTAGCCGAGATCTCCAGCGATAAGTAGGGGGTACGTATGCAACGTAGGACTGCGCTTGCACTCACTGGCTTAGTTCTGATCTTGCTGCTTACTTCAGTAGTGGTTGAAGTGTATGTTCTCCCTCGAGAAATCCAGGAAGCGGTCGCTAACTTTCCGGAAGTTAGATCTTTGGCAATCCCTGGCCTTGTCTGGGGAGTCAGCGCGATCTCATGTTGGCAAATAATTGCCTTGATGACGTTGCGGTTGATTTCTCTTACTCGCGCACGAGACTTCCGAGAATCCGCCTACAAGTGGGTACTTGCGATCGTTGGTGTCCTGCTCTTCTATGTTGCATTGGTCGTTGTCGCCACGGTGGTATTGCTCTCCATGGGGTACTCGACCCCAGCATTGCTCGTGCCCGTTTGTTTCGGCACTCTGGCCTTCATCGCTGCAATTGCTCTGATTGTATCTCCGGCCACAAATCATGCCCGAATAGTGGGGAGAAGTAGTAGTTCATCTTCTTCACCTAAAGTCTGAACAACGGGCTACTGGCATCAGCGATGCGCCGAACCTTCTTGCCCATGCAAACGAATGGCCCCAGCAAACTGGGGCCATTCGATCACGATAGCTTAGACATTTGGAAGCACCCTTGCTGTCATCGGTGAATCGATGAGACCATCCGGGCCCACAAGAGTGGCCACGCGGCTTCCAAAAACGGTCTCTGCAACGGACATGAAGTCGAGGGTGCCCGCCCGGCAGGGAACCTTCTCGCCATCGATCTCCAATGTGGAATCGCGCAACTTGATGGCTGCAGCGCGGCGTCCGAACTTCTCCAACCGCTCGGGTAGGTCCCGTGCAGTCTTTCCCGAGGGAAGAATTTGACTGTCGCATGCAGTTACTAGGTGCTGGTAGAGAGCCGTCCCAGGGCCAACGATGTGCCGAACAACATCCCCATTCACAAAGGTCTTGATCGAAACCCGTACGCCCATGTCGCTGCGGAAAGAATCGACATAAGAGACCTCAACGGTGGGGTGGGCTCAAGTGAAACTGCGGTTAGTCCACTGGTGAGTCGTCGCGAGAGTGAGGTGGGCTCAAGTCAGGCTGCGAAAGTGGTCTCCAATCAAACTCCCATAATCACATCTCGCGTCCGGTAGATAGAACCACTTACGGATCCTCCCTCTGGGGGGCAATATTGAAGGATCAGCTGAGAGTCACTCCTGATGAATTCTGGATCTGTGTGAACGAAGGGGTCCTGCCGGATCGGGGTGCACCGGCGGTGCCGGCCGAGGCGTTGCCGCTGGAACTCGTCCATCTCCTGACGAAGACGGCCGGTCTTTCCGAAAGCAAGGTTGCCTCGCTGACAAAGGAAGAGGCCGTGAGGATCATGAATGACCACTGGGCTTCCGCTCCACCACAACCAGATCAGCCTTAGCTGAAGTCGCCCGCTATCTGTCAGCGCTCACTTCTTGATCGCCACGGACTCCGCCATGAACTCCGCGACGACCTGCTGGGAGATGGCTACATCGAGGACGAACACGCCGTCGTCGTCGGATGCCAGCCACTCGGAAAGTGCCGTGAGGTCCGCGAGGGTGCGCGCCTTGGTGCCTTTGGCGCCCAGAGCCCGGCCGACGGCGGAGAAGTCCACCTCATCGATGAGCATCGCCTGATTGTGCAAGCCTTTGGCCGCGTACTGGTGCAGTTCCGCGCCGTAGGCAGAGTCGTTCAGCACGATCAGTACGCCTCTGCGGGTAGCGCGGAGAAAGGTTTCGAAGTCAGCCAGACCCATGAGGCCGCCGCCGTCGCCGCTGAACAGCACGGTGGTGCGTTCGGGCCGTGCCACGGACACACCGGACGCGGAGCCGAAGCCGAGACCGATGGACTGGAAAGCTGTTCCGACCAGGATCATGGCGTGGGGATCGGGGACGGAAAGGTACATCGGCGCCCAGCCGATGAAGTGTCCGCCGTCCATGACCACCGAGCGTTCGGTCGGAAGGATGTCCTCAAGGGCAGCGACCACAGCTCGGGGATTCAGGCGCCCGTCAGGGGCGAACTCGACGGGATCCTCGATGGGGTGGGAGGAACGGAATTCCTCGCCGGCGACCTCGGGCACGCTGTTTCGCCAGGTGGTGGTGGCAGGCTCGACGCGCTCCAGCAGTCCTTCGAGGAACGGGCGGATGTCGGAGCGGATGTAGTCGACAACGATGGGGTGCTTCTCATCGGGCTCGTTGTCCACCCGGATGATCCGCGTTTCGGGCGGGAACAGCGTTCCGTAGCGCGTCTGGAAGATGTTCATACTGGCTCCGACCACCAGCACGACGTCGGCCTTCCGCGCCACTTCGAGACGGTGGCGGCGGGTGAATCCGCCGGCCACCCCCAGGTCCCATTCGCTGTCGAATGCGTTGATCGCCATCACGGAGGTCATGAAGAGGGCACCCAGACGGTCGCCGATCTCTCGTAGGGGAGCGGCACTGTCGGCAAGGACGACGCCTCGCCCTGCGATCACTATCGGCCGCTCCGCTGAAGCGAGCACGCTGGCCACGCGGTCCAGGTCTTGCGTTTCGGGAGGCCATACGGCCTTGGCGGGCAGTGGTTCGAGCGGCTCGGAGTCGGTGAGCGGTGCGGTGGCGAGGTCGTAGGGGATGGCGACGATGACGGGCTGCACCGTCTGCAGCGCAAGGTCGAATGCGCGGTGGGTGATCTCGGCCGCGTTGCCCGGTTCGGCAACGAGGGTCTTCACGCTAACGGCTTCGGCAGCTTTTACTTGATCGATGTCGAAGTTTCGTGGTCCACTGGCCGGTGCATCGCCGACGATGAGGACCAGCGGGATTCGCGCGATACGTGCCTCGGCGAGCGTTGTGTAGGCGTTCGTGAACCCGGCACCATACGTGGTGGTTGCTGCGGCGACTCCACCTGTTGCACGGTGGTAGGCGTCCGCCATCGCGACGGTGGCAGATTCATGCCGGGGGGAGGTGAACCCGAACCCGCGCCGCGTAAGCCGGCTGATGAAATGCGCGTTGCCGTTGCCCATGAGCCCGAACAGATGGCCGGCCCGGTCAGCCACTACGTCAGCTACGGCTGCCGAAACGTGACCCTCGTCGGGGAGCCTGGGGGTTTCAGTGGCGGATTCTCCGCGGGCGCTCGTCATAGGTGGTGGCACTCCTTCGTGTTGTTCCGTAGCGCCTGCAGATGGTCGACACGGGTTCTCCATGGTGGCGATTTCCCTTGTGAGCATTTGTGAGTTTCAGGCCGACGCCTATGAGTTTAGGTGAGTTTTGTGAGTTTGATTGACCTCGGTCTACCCTGCACATCCCGCACCACCGCCCGCGCCAGGCTTGCGTGGCCGGCGTCGTTCGGATGCACTGTGTCTACATCGAGCATGGTCTCCGGATCCCAATCGTCTGCTTCCGCCAACGCCACGCGCGAGTACTCCGCCGCTGCACGGCGCAGCACGCCGTTGAACTGGTCGATGAGCTGGTTCGAGCCTCGGTTATGCGGCTCGTAGAGGCTGAAGTCCAAGAGATACGGCTGCATCACGGCGACAACCAGTGCGCTCGGTGAGGCCCATCGGAAGGCCGTGAGGATTCGTCGCACTGAGACTGCGTACGGCTGGGCCGACGACGGCGACTCCCCGCCAAGCCGCACATCGTTCAGCCCGGTCATCAGCACGTACAGCGATGCCGGTGGCGGTGGCGTTGCGGCCATGAGCGCGGCGGTTCCGGTGCTGTTACTGCCTCCGACGCCGCGATTGTCCAGTTCCAGGCCCAACTCAGCTGCAACCCGGGAGGCAAAGCACGACGACGGCGAGGACGCACCGTCGCCATCGACCCACGAGTGCCCGTAGGCCACCATCTTCCTTTTGGAACTCACACTGGTAACGTTATCAAAGAACGTTCCCAAGCAAAGGAAGGCGATTCCGCGTGACCAGCACCTACGAGAAGTTTCCCCGCATTCCCGTGCCCGGCGAGCACACAGTCTGGACCGGGGCAGAAGCCTGGCAGGAAGTTGCGCGCCGAGGACCGGGGGCGATCGTCGTCGACACCTACCCCGGCACGCCGCTGGACGAGCTGGAAGCCTTCCTTGGCGAAACGCTTCCCGGCCACACAGTCCTCAACGTCGAGGAACTCGCCGCGAGGCCCATCGGGGACATTGACCAACTCATCGCCGCGAACCTCACTGACGACCGCGTCTTTGGTGTCCTGAGCCACCACACGCTTACGGATTTCTATGAACCGGAGAAGCTGGCGGAACTCGCAACCCGGGTGTCGTCGTCGGACGTTCCCGTGGTCCTGATCGGCTGGGGTGCGGCACTGGTACCGCTGACCAAAAGGACGCTGGTGCTCGCTGATCTCGCACGCTGGGAGCTTCAGCAGCGGCAGCGTGCGGGCGCACCGAACTGGCGCTGCGACAACGGTAGCGAGGACAACCTTCGCAAGTACAAGCGGAGCTTCTTCGTCGAATGGAGGGTGGCCGACCGGCACAAGCGGGAACTCTTCCCCAGGCTGGACTACGTCCTGGATGCCAACAGCAGTGTCCGCGAGGGCAAACTCATCACCGGCGAAACGTTCCATCAGGGCATGGCCGCGGCGGTGGCAGCGCCGTTCCGGGTGGTCCCGTTTTTCGACCCCGGGGTGTGGGGCGGGCAGTGGATGAAGGAGGTCTGCGGGCTGGATCCCGAAGCCGAGAACTACGCGTGGTGCTTCGACTGCGTGCCGGAGGAGAACAGCATCCTGCTCGATGTCGGAGGTAACGCCGTCGAACTGCCGGCCCTCGACGTTGTACTTTCCCAGCCGCGCGAACTACTCGGCGCCCTTACGCACGCCCGGTTTGGAGCGGAATTCCCCATCCGGTTCGACTTCCTCGACACCATGGGCGGCGGCAACCTCTCACTGCAGGTCCACCCCTTGACGGAGTACATCCAGGACCGCTTCGGCATGCATTACACCCAGGATGAGAGCTACTACCTGCTCGACTGCGACGACGACGCCGTGGTCTACCTCGGCCTCAAGACCGGAACGGACCCGGATGCCATGCTTGCGGCATTGAAAACAGCGTCCGACGGCGGGGCCTCCTTCCCGGCCGAAGAGTACGTCAACGAGTTCCCGGCGAAGAAGCACGACCACTTCTCCATCCCGGCAGGTACAGTGCACTGCTCCGGGGCGAACTCGATGGTGCTGGAAATTTCGGCTACCCCGTACATCTTCACCTTCAAGATGTGGGACTGGGACAGGGTGGGCCTCGACGGTCGTCCGCGTCCCATTCACGTGGATCACGCGAGCCGCAATATTCAGTGGGACCGCAATACCGAGTGGGCGCGTGAGCAGCTGCTGGACCAGGTGGAGGAACTTGCATCCGGGCCGGGTTGGACAGAGGAGCGGACCGGGCTGCACGAGCTGGAGTTCCTGGAGGTCCGGCGGCACTGGTTCACCGACGTCGTTCACCATTCCACCAACGGGACAGTGAACGTCCTGAACCTGGTGGAGGGGGCGGAGGCTGTTGTCGAGAGTCCGAGCGGTGCGTTCGCGCCGTTCGCCGTCCGGTACGCGGAAACGTTCATCATTCCCGCGGCTGTGGGTGCGTACACGATCCGTCCCGCGGGCCGTGGGTCCGGTCAGCGGCTCGGGACCGTGAAGGCGTACGTTCGCGGGACCGAGACGGGGATCGGGGTTGCGTCCTAGCGCTGGCTCACGTGCGGGCCTGCACCAGCGCCCAGCGGGCAGCCCCGACCAGGCAGGCTTCCTCGAAGCGCTCCGACCGTGTTATCGGCAGTTGCCCGAGCTGCGGTTTGGTCTCGGCAAGCCCCTTGCGGACAGGCGGGTACACGATGTCCCATGATCCCGCCATCGATCCGCCGATGATGAGGGACTCAGCACCGAACTCGTGCAGGCTGGGTGCGATCGCGGAGCCGAGTGCCGTGAAGGTGCTCTCGAGTACTCGGGCGGCCACCGCGTCGCCCCGTCGGGATGCGTCGGCGATCTCGTGGACGTCGAGGTGAGGGTTCCCGGACGCTTCCGCGTATTGCCTGCGGATCGCGCGCCTCGAAACGGTTTCCTCGAGCGGCCGGCCGTTCCACGTGAGGAGGTGGCATTCACCGTGCGGAGGAACGCCGGCGCCTGTCGTCACGGGGGAGCCGTCGACGAGGAACGTCGATCCCACGCCGGTGCCAAGGGTGATGCAGACAAGGCGGCTCACTGCAGCGCCGCTCAGGGCATGTTCGCCGATCCCGAACGCGTCGGCGTCGTTCAGGAAAGTGAACCCCGACGCAACAGAGCCAAGCCGCTCGGTCAGGCACGCACGGACATCGATGCCGTTGAGGGTGTCGAATTTGCCCACGTTCTCGTAGCGGGCAACGCCGGTCGCGTAGTCGAACGGCCCCGGCACAGCGACGCCCCACTGTCTGTTGTGTTCGGTGCCGAGGGAGCGCGCGGCGTCGGCAACAATGTCGAGGATGGCTGCGGCAGAGGCATGCGCGTCCAACGGCAACCGACGCACGCTGTCCGCGCGAACCGACCACCCGCCGTCGTACGTTTCCACCAGCGCAGCGGTGACGTGTGTCCCGCCGACCTCCAATACCGGGGTGGTCAGCGCGGGTGTCATACGGCGTCCTTCGTCTTCGTACTCGGCAAACGCGGATCAGCGGGCCGGTTGATAGCGTTCAAGTGCAAGTCCAACCCTGAAAAGAATTCCAGATGATGCCACCACGCACCAATGTGACCGCCACCCCTACGGTTCGCGACGTCGCAGCCCTCGCCGGGGTCAGTCCGATGACGGTGTCGCGAACCATGTCCGGTGGCCAGCATGTGCGTCCCGAGGTGCAGGAGCGGGTTCGGAAAGCCGCGGACCGCCTCGGGTACCGCCCCAACCAGAGCGCCCGGAACACCCGGTTGCGCAGGCCGACTGGGCTCATCGGCGTGGCGGTGACGAATGTCGGGAATCCCTATTACGGGCAGTTCGCACTGGGCATTGAGGACGTTGCGGCGGCTCATGAAAGGCACATCCTGATTGGGAACACCCGCGAGGATCCGCACCGTGAGGCACAACTCCTGGACGATTTCGCGGGCCGTCAGGTCGAGGGACTGATCGTGGTACCGGCCGGAAACGGGGCGGCCACGCTGCCGTCGTCGGCGCCGTTTGTGCTCGCCACCCGAGAAGTCGAGGGCGTGCATGCCGACACAGTGCTGGTCGACGACGTCGGCGGCGCCTCAGCGGGGACGGCGTCGCTGGTCGCGGACGGGCACACCCGCATTGCTTTCCTGGGCGATGTGTCCGGCATTCCAACAGCACGACGCCGGTTCGAGGGCTTCACGCGGACGCTCGACTCGCAGGGGCTTGAGTTCGCCCCGTCGCTTCTCATGCCGGTGCGCGACACTCACTCGGCCTTCGATGCGGTTGCCCGGCTGCTCGGTCAGCACAACCCGCCCACAGCCTTGTTCTCCACCAACAACCGGACAACTGTTGGAGCTCTGCGGGCGATCTGTGATTACCGGCGTCGCTATCCGGCGGGCACTGTGCCAGCGGTCGCCGGGTTCGACGACGTCGAGCTCGCCGATCTGCTCGGCATCCCGCTCACCGTCATGTCCCATGATCCGCGTGCACTCGGTGCTCAGGCAGCCCGGATGCTGTTCGAGCGGCTCAGCGGCGAGGCGCCGGACGAGCCCCGCTCCGCTTCCATGCCCGTGACGGTGCGGCAGTTCTGAGCCGTTCGTCCACTGCCATCCCATTTCGTGCAGGTTTGCGAGCGTCGATCAGGTGAGAGGTCTGTGCTGTAAGGGTCCGCGAGGTACAAAGCTGGGTACACAAGGGGCAGGCCTGCACGGAATCGCGCGGTTCGCCGTCTTTTTCCGGCTCAGGCCAGCAGCCAGTCCAGCGCTCTGCGAAGCAGTTCCCGGTGGTCGGGGGAGGAGTACGACGCCGCGTCATGCCCCAGCGCGTCGTAGAAGCTGCGTGCCACCCCGGTTTCTACAGCCCGCTCCAGCGACCACATCAGCGGATGCAGGTGGTTTTCGTGTTCGTGGCGGGCGTGAACGACGACGTTGGGGGAGGTCCGCAGCCAGCTGTAGCGTTCGTCGTCGACCGTGAAATCGGGCACGCCGACGGGGAAGGAACCCTCCAGCTGAATGTGGGCGGGACCGTACTCAGGGTGCATGGACACATCCCGCACCCACCGTCCGCCGAGCGCTTCCTCCCAGAACTCGGAGTCCGTGAAACTCGTGGAGCTGGAGTGCAGTGCAAGCAGCGGGCGTCCGCCGCTGACCCATGCGTCCAGTCCGGAGGCGGCGTCCGTGCCGGGGGAGGCGCCGCCGTCGCGCGGTAGGCCCACGTTGACCACCAGCAGGTCCGGCCAGGCGGAAGGTTCCTGGAGGCGCGCGAGGGCGGCGTCGACGTCGTCGGCTGTTTTGACCGTGATGCCGTGATCCTCCAGCAGTCCTTTGACGGCGGCGGAGGTTTCGGCGAAGGGGTGCCAGGGGTCGGAGTATCGGCCGGCGCCGCTAAGGAGGAGGGCTGTAGTCATCCGTTGAATCTACCAAGTCCACTATTTTCGCCTTCGAGGGGGCATTTTAGTCACGCACCATTGTCATATCGGGGGTGCAGTGCAAGGGTCAAATAGTAAGCGCGCGTCGGGGCGTGCTTCGAGTCTCATGGGGAACGGGGAGTACAGGACATGATCGGAAAAGTCTCGCACGGTGGAGTGCCGAATGCAGGCCGTCACACTGGGGGTTTTGTAGCGGCATTCACGGCGGTTCTCGCCCTGCTGGGCGGGCTCCTTGCAGGGGTTACCACAGCCGCGCCGGCGTACGCGGCAGATCCCGTCCGCCCGACTACGCTGGTCGTGACCTCCGATCCCAACGTTACGGCGGTGGAGCGGGATGTAGCCGTCGCCAAAGCGCAGTTGGAGTTTGACCGTCTAGCTGCATACTGGGAGGACATCAGCAACGGTGCCGTCCAGTTCGAGCTCGAACGCGAGATCGTATGGGTGCCGGACATCGGCAAGTGCGATTCGACCAGTGCTGAGCGCGGCCAGGTTTACACGGCAGCGCGCGCTGCGACTGGCTATGTGGGTGGCACACAGCGTCACTTCATCGTGAATGTGGGTAACTGCACGGACTTCGGAGGGTGGGGAGGCGGCGGTAGCCTCACCTCCGGAGGAGAACTGTACATTGAGGACCCCAAGTGGCAGGGGGTGTGGACCCACGAAATGGGGCACACCTTGGGGTTTGGTCACGCCAATATGCTGGCCTGCTCTGACGGATCGGTCGACGCAGCCATCGGCTCCGAACCCGGCGCTGACCCGGATTGCCGCAGCATCGGGTACGGAGACACCGTGGACACGATGGCAACAAGTCGACAGACCGTCCTGAAGGGATTCTCAGCGCCGAACGCAATCAGAAGCGGCTTCTATGACACCAGCGAGTACGTTCTCGCCAGCGGCAGCGCTTTCGATCAAACCATTACGATCGACTCCCGTGATACTGAGGACGCGCCGATCGCGGTCCGGATTGTAGATCCGCGCAGTGAACGGATCTACTTCGTCGAAAAGGTAATCAGCGCGGAGTATGACATCGGAGTGTACTCGGGGAACGGCGACCTTGACACCTACGACGGCGTGAACTATCGCAAGAACTACGGCGTACGCGTTATGAGGTTCGACGGCTCCAGCTCAACCCTACTCATTCCCGCGCCGCTGAATGCTTCGGGTGAACGTCCCACGACATGGATTCCAGAGCAGACGTTCACTTCGGCCGGCGGGGGCGTCATCGTCGAGTTCGTTGAGGAGACTGCCAACACCGCGACACTACGCGTGCGGACCGTCGGGCAGCCGGTGCCTGTGCCCGCGGTTGACGCTGCTACCACTGCGGTAAATGAGTCGGTGGAGATCGATGTCCTGGGCAATGACGCACCCGTGTCGGAAGACTCGCTGGATAGGACCAGTGTGGTGTTTCCTGCCGAGGGTCAGCCCGGCGAGGTTTCTGCCGAGGGTCGGACGCTGACTGTTCCCAACGAGGGTGTCTATACTGCCGATCCTGCCAGCGGAGCGGTTACTTTCGTTCCGGTTCATGCGTTCACCGGTCCGGCGAGTCCGGTCTCTTACCAGGTGACGGACGCCAATGGAGAGAGTGCGACGTCGACAATTACGGTGACCGTGGTCCAGGCACTACCGACTGCGGTTGATGATCATGGTTCAACGCAGTTTGAGACCGCCGTAGGTGTTGATGTGCTCGCCAACGACGATCCTCCGACCGAGGGTGCTCTGGATACAACGAGTGTGCTTTTCACTGCTGAGGGTCAGCCGGGCGGCGTAACACCGGCCGAGGGTGGCCGTTCGCTGGAGGTTCCCGGACAGGGCGCCTATGTGATTGATCCGGCGTCCGGGTTGGTTACGTTCACTCCGGCAGCCGACTACTCGGGTAACACGGATGCTGTCACCTATCAGGTCAGTAGTGTGAACGGTGGTCCGGACACGGCGGTGCTTGACGTGGAAGTCGGCGAGGACACTATGGCGCCGGTGGCGGCACCCGATATTCAGACGACGCCGTTCCAGGCGCCTATCGAGATCAATGTTGCTGAGAACGATCATGCCGTGGATCCACGCACCCTGGATCTGGGGAGCGTGGTCTTCCCGGATTCTGCTGAGGTTGATCAGAAGACGTTGGATACCCCCGAGGGCACCTACGCGGTCACCGGTGACGGTTTCGTCACCTTTACGCCTGCTGAAGGATTCTCGGGTCAAGCCCTTGCTACTTATCAGATTTCCGATAGCGCGGGTGTGGTCGCGACCGCTGAGATCCGGGTGACGGTCGGTGTAGCCCCGCAAGCCCCGGAGGCCGCCGATGACACGGACACCACTCCGTTCCGCACCGCAATTCCGGTCGATGTCCTGGCCAATGACGGTCAGGGAAACACCCTTGACCGGACTAGCGTGCTCTTCACTGAAGATGGACAGCCTAACGACGCCATCCCCGGTGGCGACGGACGCAGCCTTGAGGTGCCGGGCCAGGGCACCTATGTGGTCAACCCTGAGACGGGAAAGATCACTTTCACGCCTGCGGAGTTGTTCGTCGGAACGGCGGAACCGGTGACCTACCAGGTCAGTGGCAGCAACGGGCTGACCGACACCGCCACTCTGACCGTGACGGTACCCGAGCCACCCGCACCCGAGGCGATCGAGGACTTCGCGATTACCGTCGTCGATCGGATGGTTGATGTTCACATACTCGAGAACGACACTTCGCCCGTGGCGTTGCTTGGTGAGAGCCTGGTGTTTGCTGACACAGGGCAGCCGACCAACGCGGAGATCAGCGTAGATGGCCTGACGATGACTGTGCCCGGTGAAGGCTTCTACCAAATTCACACCAACGCGGAGGACGGTGGAGTGGACTTCACACCCGCACCGGGATTCATGGAAACCACCACCCCGGTTGCCTATGAAGTGACCGATGAGCTCGGGCGTACCGCGACCGGGCTCATCACCGTGGATGTGCAGCGCGCGCCCGCGGTGGGAGTGAACGATGTCTTCACGTCGATTCAGGGCAGTGAGTTCACCGTCGATCCCTTGGCCAACGACACTCCCTCGACCGGCGCGATCTTCGACCGCGATTCGCTGTCCCTGCTTGTGGACGACGGTCAGGATGACCAGGTGAGCACGCTCGCCCTTCAGCCGGTCACCACGGTCACCGTCCCTGGTCAGGGAACGTGGAGCGTTACTGATGACAGTCTGGTGTCCTTCGTGCCGGAGCCGGAATTCCGCGGCACAACCGACCCGGTCATGTATCAGGCGTTCGACTCTGCCGGTGACGTGGTGGTGGCAGACCTCATTGCAGAGGTTGTGGGGCCGCCGGCCGAGGCGGTCGATGACCAGGCGACTACGTTCGAGGGCGTCGAAGTCAGTGTCGAAGTGCTCGCCAATGACCGGCCGTCTCCAAATGAGGAATGGCAGACTGCATCGTTGGCGTTCGGGGCTGACCAGCCCGAGGGTGCTGAACTCGCTGACGGAGCCCTCACTGTGCCTGGTCAGGGCAGCTACACGATCGATTCCGGCGTCGTGATCTTCACGCCGACGGAGACCTTCATCGGCACGACGGCGCCGGTGGCCTACGAGGTGACCGATACGTTCGGTGAAGTCCGGTCAGCGAATGTCACCGTTGTGGTCAGTGAGCTGCCAGTGGTCAACCCGCCGGATCCGGAGCCCGAGCCCGAGCCCGAGCCTGATCCGGACCCGAGTCCTGACCCAGGTGCGGGTCCTGATCCGGCCCCAGGTCCCGGCGGTCCCGGGGACAGTAACGGGGATGGTTTGCCGGACACCGGGGGGTCCTCGATTTCAATTGCCGGGCTGGCTCTACTGCTTCTGCTGGCTGGTATTGCGCTGATGGTCCGCCGTAGGCACTGACCCGCGGAGCCTTATCCGCGTCGTCGCCCTCCGGAAGGACGACGACGGCGCGGCGTAGGGGTCACCTGCAAGTCTGTACGTTGCCGCGCATGAACGGCACTACTTGCGGCCGAGTTCCTCGATGAACTGATCCGCCTGCTTGAGCTTGAGCGCCAGTTTGTCGCGTTTGATCCGTGCTTCTTCGATGTAGCGATCGAGCTTTGTCCGAAGGTCAGGATTCCCGCCTTCCACTGACAGGCGGTCGACAATGTCGAGTAGCTCCACCATTTCCTCCAGTGTGAAGCCCAGAGGCTTCATTGAACGGATCACCAGGAGTCGTTCCAGATCGGACTGGGTAAAGAGACGGAAGCCGCCATCTGTGCGTGTGGTGTCCGGCAGCAGGCCGAGTTCGTCGTAGTGGCGGATGGTTCGCAGGGACAGCCCAGTGGCGTCGGCCAATTCGCCAATGTGCATTGTCTGCCCAGCGTCCAGCGCCGGCTGTCCTTCGGTCTGCGTTTTGCTCACCGTCTCATTCTCCCCGGTTTGCCCCGATTGCAATTCTACCCTCACGTTAGGTTAGAGTTGCTTCGGGTTCCGGCGCCCACCTTCGTGGCCGGTTTTCCTTCCCGCGCAAAGCTGCGCCTCTTTCGATTTCCAATTGATGAGGGCGCAGTGCGCCTCCCTGACCTGTGAACGGAGCTTGAGTGGCTACGACGACTGATGCGCCGAAACCGACGTTGAGCCCCGAGGAGCGGCAGTCTGTACTGCTGACCCTGAAGTCCCCCCGGCTACTGAAGACGGAAGTCCTGGCAGGCCTGGTGGTCGCGCTGGCGCTGATTCCGGAAGCGATCGCGTTCTCGATCATTGCCGGCGTGGATCCGCGGCTGGGGCTGTTCGCCTCCTTCACCATGGCGGTCTCCATCGCATTCCTCGGCGGCAGGCCTGCGATGATCTCCGCCGCGACGGGGGCCATCGCTCTGGTCATCGCTCCGCTCGTGGCAAGCCATGGTGTTGATTACTTCATCGCGGCGGTCATCCTCGGCGGTATCTTCCAAGTGGTCCTGGCCGTCCTTGGCGTCGCGAAACTGATGCGGTTCATTCCCCGCCAGGTCATGGTCGGTTTCGTGAACGCGCTGGCGATTCTGATCTTTATGTCCCAGGTTCCGGAGTTGCTCGGTGTGTCGTGGTTGGTTTACCCACTTACGACGCTGGGTCTGCTCATAGTCTTCGGCCTGCCGCGGTTCACCAGGGTGGTCCCAGCTCCACTGGTCGCCATAGTGGTGCTGACTCTCATCACAGTTCTGGCCTCTATCACCGTACCTACCGTAGGGGACAAGGGTGAGCTTCCCGACAGCCTGCCGTCGCTGTTCGTTCCGAATGTTCCGCTGAACTTCGAGACACTGCAGGTGATCTTTCCGTATGCGCTGGCGGTGGCGTTGGTCGGTCTGCTGGAGTCGCTGATGACGGCCAAGCTGGTCGACGACATCACTGACACCCATTCTGGAAAGACCCGCGAGAGCTGGGGTCAGGGTGCGGCGAATATCATCACTGGGTTTTTCGGTGGGATGGGTGGTTGCGCCATGATCGGCCAGACCATGATCAACGTGAAGGCATCGGGAGCGCGGACCCGTATCTCAACGTTCCTGGCTGGAACGTTCCTGTTGATTCTCGTGGTTGCCCTGGGTGACGTGGTTGCCGTCATTCCGATGGCGGCGCTGGTTGCCGTGATGATCTTCGTGTCCATCGCTACGTTCGACTGGCACAGCATCAAACCGTCCACACTCAGGATGATGCCCAAGAGCGAAACCATCGTGATGGTGGCTACGGTTGTTGCGACCGTGACCACCCACAACCTTGCAATCGGAGTGGGAGTCGGCGTGCTGGCGGCGATGGTGCTCTTCGCGCGCAGGGTTGCGCACTTCGTCACTGTGAAACGGACGCTTGCTGAACTGGACGGTGAGGAAGTTGCGACTTACGTGGTCGATGGTGAGCTGTTCTTTGCGTCGTCGAATGACCTTTACACTCAGTTCGAGTACGCACACGATCCGCAGAGGGTGACCATCGACATGCATGCCTCGCATGTGTGGGATGCATCGACGATCGCGGCCCTCGATGCGGTTACGGAGAAGTATCACCACCACGGCAAGGAGGTCGAGATCATCGGCCTGAATGATGCGAGCGTCACCATGCGCGAACGAATGGCGGGGAAGCTCGGCGCGGGGCACTAAGCTCGTCAGCGCGTTTCACCTGCGAGCTCGATTGCGTTTTCCGCGGCGGCTTGTAGTATCCCCTTAGCGGGTATCGCACCAATCGATTCAACCCGATCACTGCGTCGACGACGGCGATAGCGGCACAAGTCCGGCCGCCAGTAGGGCACCCAATCGATGTCCCCAGGGCGGTCCACAGTTCGTTCGTCGAGTCTGTTGCGGTTCCCCATTCCTGGGCAAGAATAGCCATGTGCCACCGATACCTGATGCCCATCATGCAGCGTTCGAAAAGTTGGTCCTTCGAGCACGCCAACTTTTCGGCTCTGCCGTCGAGGAGAAGCCAATCGCTCCAAACGACCTTCGGCTTCCCTCCTTCCGAACTAGGCAACTATCGATGATCGCCGAGCAATGGCTGATTGTCGATATTTGCAGGCCAGACGCTCCACACCGCCGTGAACGATGGGAACTTGACTGGGACTCCGGCCCGGATGAAGCAATGGGGCTGCTCGAGTGATATTTTGCGGGACAGTTGCTGGCCCCCACCGAAGGCGACGCGCTGGTTGCTCGAGTGATCGCGTTAGTGGGCGACGACGGCGAAGTGACGGTCTCGACGTATGAGGCCGAGTTCGACCGGGTCATCACGGTGGTGCCGCATCGTCACGGCGCGATGCCCTTTGCGGTTCGCATCACCGACGGCTTCGTCGTCGTCATTGATGGGCCGGACCTGGGTTGGTGGACTTTGGGTGGCGACAAAATTGGAAACGACGGCGTGGGGGAGGCGTGGGAAATACTTCAGCACCTGATCGGAAAGGGTGGAATCATCCGCAGTGGACGACGCTCGTGTGAATTCCTCAGCTTCGACGGTGGATGGGTCAGTGGCCCACACCGGGACGGGGTGCGTACGCGCCGGACCAAGGACCGGCACTTCAAGCCCTTCCGCGAGCCGGTCCGGCACCCCTAGTCCTCTATGAAAGCTCGTTCCCAGTCTTGCAACGCCGGCCAGGCAATCAGCGTACAGATAGCGAAAACGATTCCACCCGCGACAAACGGTGCCTCCAGTCCGACAGTGCTCCCAAGAATCCCACCAAGTCCCGCACCGATTGCCAGGCCCGCGAGCGCGAATAGTTTCGACACCGCGTTCACCCTGCCGCGGAGGCCCTCGGGTACCAGCCGTTGCCGTATGGACGCCACGCAGACGCTGTACAGAACGGCGTGCAGGATGTACGCCGCCAACGCGGGTCCTGCTATCCAGGGCGTGTTCGACCAAGCGATGACGAACAGGGTGAGCGAGCCGAGCGCCAGACTCCCCGCTGCCGTAGCGGCATACCCGATCCGACGGCGCAGCGGCACCGCGATAGCCGACCCGGCAAGCCCGCCAAGCGCCGACACCGACAGAAGAACGCCGTAACCTGTCGAATTCAGCCCGAGAATGTCCCGGGCGAATAGAACAAGGATGGAGAAAGGCATCATGTAGGCGATGCTTGCCAGCCCAGAGACGATGGCAAGCGTCCAGAGCAAACGGTGACGCACCAGCCACGAAGCGCCCTCCCTGACCTCCCGGCGCAGTGACGGTGGGTGGTCCCTGAACGGTTTCGGGCGGAACGTGCCGGTGAGTCCGACGAAGAAGAAGGCGGCTGCCGCGTAGGCTCCGCCCGTCACCGCCACCGGTAGCGCAATTGCCGCGGCGAACATCAGTCCACCAATCGGCGGACCGACAAATTCGTCGGCAACCAGTTGTGTTGCCGCTATCTGGCTGTTGGCCTTGTCCAGGTCTTTGGTGCCCACGATAGAGGGAAGGATGGACAGCGCGGCGTTGTCGGTAGCAGTTTCGAGCAAACCGATAAGCGTGAAGACGATGTACAGGGCAAGTATCGACCCGGCCCCGCTGGCGACCAGCAGACCGAGCACTGCCAACAGAACGCCCCTGGCCAGATTGCCGACCCAGAGAATCCATCTTCGGTCCAAACGGTCAACAAACGCGCCGACAGGCAGGACCACAAGGAACCTGGCTCCGGAGTAGACCATCGATAGACCAGCGATCAACAGCGGATCCGAGGTCAGGGCCGTCGCGAGCAGCGGAATGGCAATGAAACTGACGCCGTCACCGAAGTTGGATGCTGCATTACCAGCCCACAACTTCCTATACTCGCGCCCCAACGCCATGGTGCAAGAGCCTACCGAAAAAGTCGGTGTGGTCCGTCAGTGCAAGCAGTTCACCAGGACCCGGCGACGAACTCGCCGATGACCGTTTCGCCGTCGGACTTGTACACGGGCACCGTAGCGGTCTTGCCTTTCATCGACTCCTGCCACGCGAGCGCCTCCTCTGGGCTCGTGAAGTTTCCGCCGCCTGACGCCTCATTGAGTTCGTCGCGGTAGACGTAACCCATCTGACCGTTGGTGGCGAAGACGGACAGGAGGTCGGGCTCACCCTGGTCGTTCGGGCCGCCGTATGTGTGCCCGTTTTCGTTGACCGCCCATTCGGTGGGGGTCTCGTTCACGTACGTCGCCCTGGCGCGGAACTTGACCTCCGGACCGCTGGTTCTGACCTTTGTGGAATGTTGCCCGGGCTGCAACGGCATCGTATAGCCGCCCCATGAGGGTGGGTCAGCTGCGCTGCAGATCGAGGACGCGCCGTCCTCCCAGTACAGGGTGCCGGCGGAGAGGCAGGTGAGCTCGACGAAGATGTGCGTTGCATCCTCGGGAGCCGGTCCGAGCTCGATGCTCGTCGTGCCGGTGTAAACATCTTCGGTGGGCTCGGAGACCTGGGTGACGATATCGGAACCTGGAATGTGGAAGAAGCCCGCCGTCGCAGCACCTGCGCCACCCGCAAGTCCCACAGCCGCGATAACTCCTGCCCCAAACTGCCAACGACGACGACGACGGCGGCCCGCCGGGTGGGACTTCCGGCTCGCCTCGACCCGGCTCACCAGAGTTTCGCGCAGACCGCGGCTGAAGGTTTCGTCAATTCGGAAGCGGTTCATGGCTGTCCTTCCTGGATGGGGTGAAGCACAGCATTGCCGTTCGAGGCCTCAAGGTCTTGCCTGACCCGACGTTTGGCTCGGTGCAGCCGGGCTTTTGCCGCCTCAGGGCTGAGTCGAAGCAAGGGCGCTGCCGCGGATACCGTGTACCCCTCCAGCACCACGAGGGTGACCAACTGGAGATCGAGCGGGTTCAGAGAGCGCAACGCTTCGGACAGTTGCGTACTGACTCCGTCCAGGAGGTTTTGTTCAGCGAAGGTGTCTGCCGCGTCGGGTGCGTGTGGTGTGCGTGGCAGTTTCGCGAGCAGGCGTCGATACCGGTGGATGGACCGCCGGGCGTTGCTGGCGCAGTGAGTGGTTGTCACGAGAAGCCAGGGCAGAACCGACTGGTTGATGAGCGTTACTTTCGTCCGGCGTCGCCATAATTCGAGGAAGGCCGCAGCGGTGACGTCCTCGGCATCGGTCCGGTTGTCGGTGAGGCGGCAGGCATGCCGGTAGACCCGGTCCCTATGCCTGTCGAAGAGCGCTCCGAAGGCCTCGCCATCGCCTTTCCGGCTGCTCTGCCACAGGACCGAATCGTCCTGACCTGGTGTCCCCATACCCTGTAGTGTCCGCGCAACTGCGAAAAGTTGCACGCAATTGGGAATTCAGCGGCGTTGAAGTTACCGCGTCAGGTTGTCGATTCGGCTGCCCGGCTGCGGAGTGCTCCGTGCATCGCCAGCAGAAGCACGCTAGTGGCAAGCCCTGCGACAAGAAGGAGAGGACCGGCGTCGATCAGGTTGAGCATGATTCCCGCGAACCAGTAGCTACTTACCGGTTCAAAAAGTCCTGTATTCGGATCGACGCTCACCTGGTTCGCATAGGCGCCTGCTGCAACTCCCCGCTCGTAACCAAACAGCCACAACGCGCCGAGGATCAGCATCATCGACGTGAGTGACCAGGCAGCCACGAAGTATGGGTTGAAACGCCGCCGTGCGGGCGGTGGCATTTCAGTTGAGGCAGTCGGCACATGGTTTTCTGCGCCGACGTCATAGATGACAATCTGCTCCGGCTCCGACGTCTGGTTAGTCCCCATAACGTGCCACTTTATCCCGTATATCCGGGCTGTGGCCTTCAGCGCTCAGGGTCACGGGTACGCTTCGATGAATCCATCATTGAGCGCCAGAAGGGCATGCTCCGTGAACCCTTCTGCGGCCAGCGGGCAATACATAGTGTGAGCACAGACAACGACATCATCAGGCGGTCCCGCGACAGCCCCGCAGCTTTTGGGAAGTTGTACGACAGACACGCATCAGTCATCTATAGATACGCAGCCAGAAGGGCCGGTGACTTCGCCGCTGACGACGTGACGTCTGAAACTTTCTTGGTCGCGTGGGAACAGTTAGGAACGTACGACCTCAGCCGGGAGGATGCCCGGCCCTGGTTGTTCGGTATCGCCACCAATCTGCTTCGGCGACACCACCGGGCTGAGGCCAAGGTGCTCAAAGCTGCGGCGAAAGCGGCCTCGGATGAGGCCGTGGCCGATGACTCCGACCGCATTGCTGACCGGGTGGACGCCAAGGTGGCCACCGGACGCCTTGCCCGGACCCTCAAGGGTATGACCGCAGTTGATCGGGAAACGTTGCTGCTCTATGCCTGGGCTGACCTGACCTATGAAGGGATCGCCCTGGCAATGCAGGTTCCGGTGGGAACCGTTCGGTCCCGCTTGAACCGCGCACGCAGGGCTATGCGAACCCAACTCAACCTTGAACAACTTGATGAAACGGAGAACGACCATGGACGATTTGCAGCTGCTCCGCGAAATGCGTGACGACATCGGCTCTGTTCCGCCGGCCACTCTGACTCGTGGCCGCAAGAAGGTCATGGCCAAGGTGAGCCCGAATTCGGCCTCGACAACGACCGACACACATACGAAAGGCACTGTCAGCCCGATCCGCTTCCGGCGTCGTGCGCTGATCGTTTCTGCAGCGGCGGCACTGCTTGTGGGCGGCATCGTTGGCGCGGAAGTCATCAGGCCCACCCCCGGGGCAACTGCTGAAGCCGCCGAGGCGCTGCACAACGCTGCAGCAGCAACCAGCCAGACCTCAGACCCGGTGGTGAAGCCCGGCCAATACCTGAAAATCGATACCACGGCCGTGTACTCGATGGGGGTCCTATTGGGCGAGAAGGAGGGAGAACGCCGCACGGTGAGCTGGTTGGATAAGTCCTCCGATCATCTCTACGTCCCGGCTGACCGGACGGACGAATGGATTTGGGACCGCGAAGCCCGGATCCCAACGACATTCTTCAGCGAGGAAGCCGAGGCCGTAGCGGCCAAATACCAGGCAGCGCAGGTGGACGCCGGTGACACAATCAGGACGGGGGAACTATTGCGGGCACCTGCAGGGAACTTCTACGGAGAACCGAGTTCCCTCTTTGCCGATACGCCACTACTGGAAGGCATCAAGAGTCTTCCCCGGGACCCTCAAGCCCTCTTGGACACGATTCGCGAGCGATCCAACCCGGGCAGGTCGGGACGCCAAACGTTAGAAAGCATAGCGGCCGCTTTGAAAACGGGCCCCGTCCCGGCCGACCTTCGAGCTGCACTGTACAAAGCGGCGGCACTCATTCCCGGAGTCACCGTCGTCGACAGGCAAACGAACCTTGACGGCGAGGTAGGGATAGCAATCGGCATTGAGGATCCGGACAAGAGAACCCGGATGGACATCATTATTGAACCTGCGACCGGCCTATTCATCGGAGAACGGGTGGTCACGCTCACAGATGGCGAAACCTTCCCCGCTGGAACCGCGACCGGGTGGACCTCCGTGCGGACTTCCGTGGTGGCTTCGGCGCCTTAGCGGGCTGCAGAAAGCTTGTCGCTCAGAATCGAACGATGCCAGGACGGTCGGTCGCCAGTGTGGTCACCGGCCGTCCAGCTTCGCTGTACACGCTCAAATAGACCGTGAACTCGCCGTCTACAAGAGGATCTGCCCGGATTACTTCGAGACCGGCAGCGTGAGCGAGGTCCGCGAATCCTGTGGGTGTGTGCCAGTGAATTATCCAGTCTCGTCGCACGCGCTCAACCTGCTGTCCGTGGCGGAGTTCGTACACCGTGCGGGTGGTTCGGGTTCGGCGGGTTTCGTCGTAATCCTCAGACTCAACGGTGTAGCGGGCGATACTGCCGGCATAAGTCGTGGCTTGACGGGTCTGGTTAAACTCCTGCTCCGGCGTCCGGTTCGGAATCCAGAGGGGCACCATTGCAACGCCGCCGGGCGCGAGATGACCGGCGATACCCTTGAGTGCCCGGTATGCGGCGTCATCGTCAGGGAGCAGGTTGAACGTCGGCCCCGCCAGATAGATGGCTCGATACGTTCGAGGAAGAGCCAGATCTTCCATGGCCTGGCAGTAGGTAACAATGTGCAGGTTCTGTGCCTCAGCTCGAGCATTGCAGCGGTTGAGCATGTCCTGCGATGAATCGACGCCCTCGATATCGATGCTTTGCCGGACCAACTCAAGGAAGGGCCCATCGTCACCGCACCCAAGCTCGAGCGCTGGCTGGCCGGTTTGCCTGACGAACTCGAGGTAGCGGCCGGCGTCGAAAGTGGTCCCGCGCAAGGCGCTATAGACGTCGGGAACAATACCGGTATAGAAATCGGAGGCACTCACGCCAGCGATCCTTTCACGGCGAGCGCCGCAGATACGATGCCGGCAGGTGCAGTGTTCCGCCGGCTTTAGCCCGATTGTGAGGTTCCATCCGCGACCACCATCTCCAGCGCAAGCGAAATCCTGCGCGACGACGGCACTTCCGGCATACTAGCCGGGCGTGTTTTCAACCCGGCCGACGGCGGTCCGAGCGTCGTCGCAATCGGGGGTGACGCCGTCGTCGTCGATTTGTCCCGGACGTTCCCGACCATGCGGGCGCTGTGCCGTCAGTCAACCGGCCGATTGACGGCGTCGGCGTCCCACGTGAGGTCTGCACCCTCGCGGATGATGAGGGCTTCGATCTTCGGGTTCCGGCACAGCGCGGATACGAGTTGGAGGCTGCCGGCGACGATCGTGGAGTCGAAGTCGATTTCGGTTACCAGCACCCAAGCGTGGTCGTCGGGCCAGATGATGCTGGGAGATTGTGGGTCCCAGGTGTGGCTTATCCAGGGTGCCTTCGAGGGCCAGTCGGGGGTTGCGAATTCTGTTGCTCCGGCGTCGAACAGAAGGTATTCCCGCTGCGGCAGTTCAAGTTCTGCGTTTCCCGCTCCAATAGTCAGCCCGCCCCAGCCACCCCAGACGGCGGCCGCGCCGTCGTCTGGTGTACTTGTGTGCTCCGCGAGGTGCGCAGCGGCTAACGCGAGGATTTCGGCGTCGAGATTTCCCATCGTCGGGCGGGAAAAGCGCCAACCGGTGGGGTCGATCTCTTCCGAGTAGTAGAGGTCCTCTGCTCGGTTCAGTCTGTGGAACTGCGCCACTGCGTGCATCTCGGTGCCGAAAGCGTCAGCCGTTTGTTGCCACGTCACGGTTTCCGTTTCGAGGTCCATCAAGTTTTCGGGTTTGTAGCCGTGCCAGGTCTTCGTCTCGGCAGGGCGGTACCGCGAGGCCGGGTGGAAGATGCGGGCGTAGGCCTGGAATCCGCGCGGGACCACGGCGTGCATGTCATTCGAAGACCAGTCCACACGCTCTTTGAGCCATGCTCCGCGCTCGCCGTCCGGGATCCATTCCATCCGCTCAGCCTAAACTCTTGTGCCGCGTGCTCACGCCGGCTCCAGGTCGCGAACCTCTCGCAGTTCCTCCGTAGCCACTGCAGGACAGGCAGCCAACAGCGGCACCTCTACCCGCAGCCCATCGCGCCGCCCGAGCGAAGCAATCCGCACTACGAGCATCTCCGCGAAAGAATCCCATTCCGGCCGGCACACGCTCCGCCGCAGCACCGCGTCCAACGAATGGATGTCCGCAACCCAGCGGCGCTCCCACTGGCCGTCAACGCGAAACTCGATGGCGCCGTCGTACACGTCAAGAATGGGGAAAACTGCAGGCAGACAGTCGTCTGAAGGGGTGGGGCTCACGGCGCGTCCTTCGGTTGCTCTTGCCTGCGCCGGAGCCCATCAGGGCGGCGAAGGCCACTTCCTCATCCGAACCACCCGTGAACATGGGGTTGGTGTGCGGCCAGTCGGAGCTTGGCACCGCAACTCTTGAAGCTGAACCGATTATAACGACGGCAACGGCCTCAGCACGAGAATGTTGCGCTTGCTGACGCCTATCGTTTAACGATAGATTCTTAACGTAAGTCAATCGAAGGAGTTCCGATGGGAAAGCTGACCATCCTCGCATCACGGATCGTGATTGCGATGGTGCTGGCCGGTTCGCTGTTTGTGCAGTTGTGGATGGTGCCGCTGATTTCAACGGATCTGGAAGAAGCCGGCGTGCCGACCGGACTGCGGATCACGTTCAACGCGATTATCGTGTTTGGCATCGTCACGGTTCAGATCACGGCGCTGTGTGTATGGAAATTGCTCACGATGGTCCGCCACAACACCGTCTTCTCGAAGGCCGCATTCCGATACGTCGACATCATCTTCTGGGCGATTGCGGCTGCCGCGGTCCTCATGTTCGGGCTTGCTGTTCTGCTGGCGCTTGGTGAAATTGCGCCAGGGATCGTGCTGCTGATCTGCGGTGCATCTCTGATGATCGGCGGGGTGGCGCTGATCGTTCTGGTGATGCGGACCCTGCTTGCACAGGCCGTTGCCCGCGATGCTGAAGCGAAGCACCTGCGGACCGAACTCGATGAGGTGATCTAGTGCCCATCATCGTCGATATCGACGTCATGTTGGCCAAACGGAGGATGCCCGTCGGTGCCCTTGCCGACCGGATCGGCATCACGCCAGCCAACCTGGCGGTACTGAAGAACGGCCGCGCCAAGGCCGTCCGGTTCACTACACTCGAAGCGCTGTGCGAGGTGCTCGACTGCCAGCCCGGCGACATTCTGCGCTGGGAGCCTGGACTAGCCAACGACGACGGCGCCCGGCTTGAGCAGGAAAACGCCTAGTCTCGCGCGCCCCTTAGGGTGACTGCTTCCCGGAAGCGGACGCCGAACCTCAGTCAAAACGAACGAACGCCCGAAGCGCGCCACCATTGAAGTCGCCGGTTTCCGCATATCCAAGGGATTCGTAGAACGCCTTCTGCTTCGGCTCGTCATCGGTAAGCAGCACTTTCTGCCGGACGTGCGGATACTGTTCGAGGGCAGCGGTTACCAGGTTCTTCCCAATGCCGAGCCTCTGATGGGAAGGACAAACGAGGACGTCCTGCAGGTAGCAGATCGACGCGTTATCCGAGATCGCCCTGGCCAGCCCAACCAACTCGGAGCCTTGCGTAGCTGCCACCAGTAGGGAAGACCCAAGCAGGGCCGCACGCAGCTTCTCGGGTTCTTCGGTGTACGCCCGCCAGCCCACAGATTCGTAGAGCGCCAGCACTCTTTCAAACTCAAAATCCGATGCGTTAGCGATCGCGATGGTGGCCATGGTCCATCCAAACACGACGCTCAGTCCCGGACAGCGCCAACAAGGGTAAGCAGTGCGTCCAACTCAGACGATGCTGCCAGCATTGCCCGGGACCGGAAGTCGATATCGGCTTCGCGCCGCGCCAGGATCGCTGCAAGGTCGTCCAACCTTTTCCCTTCACGGATGTGCGGCATGAGCTCCTGCAAAGTGTCGATCCGGTATCCGGCGCTGCGCAGCTGATGAACAATCCGCGCATCCCGGATTACCGACGGCGTATATTGGCGAGCACCCCGCGGGGGTAGCCGGACAGGAGTGATGAGGTACTCCGCCTCCCAGTGCCGCAACGTTGAGGTTCGGATTCCAAGTGCGCCCGCGAGTTCTGCGACGGTCATCGAATCGCGGTGGACGCCGTCGTCGATATGTTCTCCCGAGATGGCTGCCACGGCTGCCCTCGTTGCGCGGCACCCAACCCGCTCCCCGAGAATCCGGCTATGCGCCACATCGAGTAGCTCAAGCACTTCGTGTACCGGGCCAAAATGGACCGTGCGCATAAGCCGCTTGCCTTCAACCGGGCCCACAGCGGCCGCCAAGGCACGGTACGCCAGCGCCGATTTCAGGTGGACCTCCGTGTACTGCCGATAACCCGCCCGCGTTCTGGTGCTGGACGGCAATACCCCATCCCGTTCAAGGTTGCGGATGAGCTGAACCGAGCAGCCCACGCGGCGGGCGACGTCGATAGTTCGCATACTACAAATGTAGACTTTCACCCCCTGATATCAGGCACAGCGCAGGAGAACCCTCCATAAGCACTTCAATGACAGGCTTGATGGATGGACATCGATGAAGTGATCACACTGGTCAAATCGTTCGACGGTGCGGCAGCCTTCACCGTCTCCGAAGGCGACGGATCGCCGGAACTCGCCTGGGGCGACACCTTCTTCTACTACGCGCCCAACGGGAAGATGCCGCAGGCAACACAGCCCTTCGCCACGATAGTGACGAAGAACTATCCCGAGGACGCGGCGTCGCGCCTGGACCGGCCGGGAATCTTCAGGGTGAATATCGCTGCAGGCAGATCAGCGTTCGAGAGTTACACAGCGGCACAGGCATCTGAAACGAACGACGACGCCGGCCGCCTGGACGTCCTCATGGCTCACCCCGTCTACGGTTCGCTGGGCTGGCTGTGTGTGCTCAATCCGGGTACGCGGACCAGCGGCGCAACAAGTGAGCTCCTTCGTGAGGCTTACGGCCTGGCGCGGAAACGCTACGAGCGCCGCAACGGCTGACCTGCCTAACGGGGATGCTGCCGGGCATCCGTCTCAAGGATTTGCCGGGCCAGTTCGCGGGCAACCGCCAACTGGTCCGGCGTGCGGCAGCGGCTCACGACGTCGGACTCGGGCGGACGCTCCTCAAAACCATTGGCCTGGCGTTTCTTCACCGTGCGTCTCACCAGCAGGGCTGCGATAACGACGGCGACAATCGCCAGGGCGATGTAAAGAACTTCCCCCATGGCCGCCACCTAACCCAACAGCCTGTGCTCGTGCGCGAACGCGATTAGTTGCACGCGGGTGCGTAGGTCGAGCTTGTCCAGCACGTTGCGCAGGTGAGTTTTGATGGTGGCCTCAGAGACGAACAGGCTTTCGGCCATCTCGCTGTTGCTGAGTCCCTTCGCCGCCAGGAGGAAGACTTCGCCTTCGCGTCCGGATAGGGAATCAAGCACCGACAAGTCCGGGCCCGCGGCGGGGATGGTCCGTGCGGCATGTTCGAAGAGGGAGTGGATGGAGCCCGGCGCAATGACTGAATAGCCGGAGTGCACGGTTCGGATGGCGGCGAGCAGGAACTCGGGTTCCGCGCTCTTGAGCAGGTAGCCGCTGGCGCCGGCGTGCACGGCGTCGACTACTGCCTGGTCGCGGTTGAACGTGGTGAGCGCGATGATCTTCGGCAGCTCTGTCCCGGCAGATTTGGCACGGTCGACGATCTGCCGGGTCGCCGTAACCCCATCGAGTACGGGCATCCGCAGGTCCATGAGCAGGACATCCGGTGTGTTCTCGGCCGCCAGGACAACCGCTTCCTCCCCGTTGATCGCTTCGCCGACAAAGAACATGTCTTGCTGGCTTTCGATGAGCATGCGGATGCCTGCGCGGAACAGGTCCTGGTCATCAACCAGGGCAACGGAGATACGGGATCCGTGGTCAGTCATTGTCACGGCTCGCCCCGTCGTTCACGCTTCGCTCCTGCTTCGGGTAGGGGATGTAGGCGGTGACCCGGAAGTGCTCACCATCGGGACCGGCAGTCACCCAACCACCGGCGAGGTGAGCCCGTTCCCGCATCCCGGGCAGGCCACGCCCAACGCGATCCTCCTCTTCGTCCGGCTCGGCCGCGGCGTCAGCTTCCACGATGGTCGAAGCGACGTGCACGGTGAGGCCTGGCCCGCTCCAGTCTAGGTGCAGCCTCACATCCGTATCCCGTCCACCGTGTTTGAGCGCGTTCGTCAGGGACTCCTGCACTATCCGGTAGATGGCGACCTGCTGACCGTCGGTGAGATCCTGGCGTGCACCGGATTCGCCGAACTCAATCTTGAGTCCGCCGGTCCGCATTTCCTCGACGAGCGCTTCCAGGTCGTTCAGTTGCGGCTGGGGGTGGGCATCGTCGTCGTTCTCGCCGCCCTCGATGACGCGCTGGGCGTCCAGAAGCGCGCTGCGGGCCGAGCGCGCGATGCTCTCCAAAGCTTCGGTGACCGACCCCGGGAGACCCTTGTTGAGGTAACGGATACCGTCCGCCTGTGCGGAAATAACGGTCAGTGAGTGAGCGAGAACGTCATGAAGATCCCTCGAAATCCTCGACCGTTCCTGCTCGACCACCAGATTGACCTCAGCTTCTTGAAGCCCGCGCTGGGCGGTGGCGCGAGCCTGAAAGAGGGAATCTCTTTCCAGGAACAGCGCCAGCAAGAGCCCGACGGCGGCACACCCGCCGGCGATCAGGAGCAGGAGGGCGAAGAGTTGCCACCCGAATTGGCTGAACGTAACGGAATCACCGTAACCGAGATCGGGGAACCAGCCGACGCCGCCGCCGTAGCGCCACGACAACATGAGCACGGTCATCAGCGCAGCGAAGACCACGTTCAGCCCCACGGCGATCATCCGGGTCCTCCTGTTGGCGACCCACAGGGTGAATCCCAGCGCGATGAACGCACCGACGTAGATGGCCCAGTGGTTCGAGTAAGGAGCGGGAATCAGGTGGAACAGCTGGCCGAGAAGCAACGCCGCCGTGATCGCCAGGGAAGCGTAGGGAACCCAAACCGACAGCGCTATCGCGAAGGTCATCAGGACCAGCGGCAATGCTCCCGACCAGAGTGTGAACGCGCCATTCATCCGGCCTGCTTCGGCGATGCACCAGAGGATGAAGAAAACTACTGCCACGCCTGGTGCGCCCCAGCGGCGAAAATGATTCAGAGACCGTTCCATGCTTGTCACGATAGCTACGCTCAGCTCCGTGAAAGGGCGGTTCCGTGCAAGCTCCACCCTGAAGCTTGCAGATTTCATCTTTCGGGTTGAGGGATCGATGCGTCGTGCAGGCTCGCGGTGTGCGACATTGAGTGCATGATCACGCTTCTGCGAAGAGCTGCGCCGGGTTTGGCTGCCTTGCTTTTCGCCACTTTGGCCTGGGCGGTTTGGTTTCTTGCGGGAACCGGCGCCGTCGGACGCTCCAGTGAGGTGCGCTTCGCTGACCAGCGGTAAAGCTACGGGCGGAATGTAACCGGCGTTCTCGCCCCAACGCTGGGGGTCGCCACGCTACGAGGCATTGCAGCCCAGTAAGCGAGGGCAACAAGAGACTGAATGAGCCCGGTTCCCGAAATCACCTCAAGATGCATGGGTCCCTGTCCACTGGTACTTCCGTTCAGGAGCAGTGTGAGAGTCATTGAGGACATCATGAATGTAGGCAACATGATGACGGCAAGTCCAAGTCCGACGGCGCGTGCCCAGCCCGTGCGGCGACGTGCTGTGACGTACAGTGCGGGAATGATGAGGGCAATCCAGACCCAGTGGTGAAACCACGAGATGGGTGAGATCGCGAGCATAACGATGGCGTTGGCACTGATCGCGGCTATCACGTCTCCGTAGGAGTCCGCTTTTCGGATGGCGATGAATCCGACCGCGATGAGTGCCGCACACAGCAGAAGCCAGATCACCCGATGCAGGTCTTCGGGAGTGTGCAGGTGCGCAAGCAGCGAGTTGATCGACACGTTATACATGTCGTCTGTGTCTCCGACGCGTTCAGGGTTCAGGAGCGCATCGAGCCAGAATGCGCCGCTGCCAACGGGAAGCACAAGCCAGCCAATTGCAATGGTGCCCGCGAAGGTCGCGCCCATGGTGAGGATTGACCGCCAGTCCCCGCGGGCCAGGAAGATCAACCCGAATGCCAGAGGCGTGAGTTTGATACCGGCAGCCAAACCGATGAGGGCGCCGCGAGGAATCCGCGATGGTGGCCGGACCAGGTCGACAACGATCAGGAGCATGATGATCGAGTTGATCTGCCCGAATCCGAGGCCTTCGCGCCATGGCCCTGTTATTCCGATCAGGAGCGTTGCCAGTGCAACAGCCAGCAGCTTGCCCGAGGTTCCCGCTAGTGATCCCATCGAACCGCTCTTACCGAGGTAGTTGACCACAATGAATGAGATCGCGACGAGGCATGCGCAGGAAATGAGTGTCATCAACGTCAGTCCTGCTGAACCCGGTATCAGCGCCAGGGGTGTGAAGAGGAGCGCTGCAAACGGAGGATAGGTGAACGGCAGCCCCTTGCTGGCGGTATCAACCGCGACCGGGTCATATAGCTGGGTGCCGCCGGCTTCCAGCAAAGTCACTGCACCCTGGCGATAAACATGGAAGTCGAGGCCGTGGATTTTTGCGATCATAATGACCGCGATCAGCCCAAGAACTACTGCTGCGAGGGAGCCGATGATTGAAAGACGACGCAGACCACGAGCACGCAACAGTTGATCCCCCATGTAGCCAGCCTATGGTGATCGGCCGCCAGCGCTTAATCCAGCGGCGTGTCACTGGCATCCCGGAAAACCGGCGAACAAAGTACGGTTGAAGCATGGACGTCTCCGCATTGAACTCGATCGTCATGCTGGTCTTGATCGCCGCCGTGTTCTTTTACGTTCTACACGGCGTCATCCGCTCAGCGGTTCGCGATGGAATCAAGATGGCACGCGAGGAAGAGCAGCCCGAATCCAAACGGGCTGAACTTTAGGACGTTCGAATGGATGTTGCTGGCCAGATCGCGGGTGTGCTCTCGCTGTTGTTCGTGGCGGCGATAGTGGTTGCAGTTCTTGTCCGCGTGATTCGGGCCGTCCATCAGCGGAAAGCGGGACGCCTTCGCGAGGAGCTTGGAGGGCCGCTGATGGGTGCGGTCGCTGTCGAGTCCAGGGCTTCCGGATTTCACCCGAGCACTCCTTCCGCAACTGAGCATCCGACACGTCCGGATAGCCAATCTACGTATCCAACCGACGACGACGGCGTCTCCCCGCCAAGTGGGCCTCCTCGGCACTAGGGTCGTTGGTCTATCCGTCTTTGTGGGTGGTCGACGGGACCCGAACGGCACCAACGATTGACCGATAGCGCTCCCGCCTTTTGAAGTCGTCGTAAGTCCAAATCGCAGGATGGCCGACTTCGGCGCAGAGGTGCAGAAGCTGGCCGCCCTTGAGGTAGATTGCGACATGAGCGCCCCAGGCATCGTGAGTCTTGTTGAACAGGACAAGGTCGAGAGCCAACAACTCCTCGAGCAACGGGTGTTCCAACGTTCGATCCGCCCAGAGCTCATCCGATCGATGTGGGAACACGGGCCGTCCAAAGTGCGCCAGTAGCGCATAGGCGTATCGCTGGCAGTTTGCGCCGTCGGATATATCGCGCGGGGAGGCGGCTTGTGGGTGTTGTTCGGCGTTGTAAGGAACAGTCCAAAGCCATGCGGGCCCCCCGTCGTCGGCGGTGTTCAAGAGTTCCAGCGCGTCTCGGTCCATGGAAGCCAAACTGTCACGCCTTCAACGGAGTCGTAGAGGTTCTGCGCACAGCACGTCGTTAGGCGAGGATGAAGATGCCGTCGGGCCCAGCAGACGCACTTCGAACGCCTGCCTTCGCGAAGACGCTGACTGACCAGGGCGAGTCAGCGCTGTAGGGTGCGAGGTGCCAATCGCCGAAACGATTTTGAAGGCTGAGCTCGCCGCCTGCAGCGAGCGCGTCCTGATCGGCGGGACCGCCCCGTGCTCCCGCCGTCGTGCCCATGACGAAGGAGCCACCGGGCTTCAACAAGTCGGCAACAACAGCGAAAGCGTCCCGCAATTCTACAGCTGTAAGGAATGCGGGCACGTTGCCCGCCATCAGTACGACATCAAAGGAGCCGGGCCTGCCCAGCTGGTCCGGGGGAAGTGCCTCCAACGACATGCACCGAAACCAGGTCGAGTCGTAGAGATCATTCGCTACGTTCAGAACGGCCGTGGTCGGATCTATCCCATACGCTTCATGCCCGCGATGACGCAGCGCGTTGACGGCGGAACCGACGCCGCAACCAACATCGAGGATCCGAGCGTTTCGTGGGCTCAGCATGTCAACGAAACGCGCATCGACGGACAGGTCTGCATCTGCCTCGATCAGATGGCGCATCTTCGTCGCGTAGGCATCGTAATTTGGGCTCTGGCGCATGGGATAAGCCTAAGCATCAGCGCGTGTGAGAAACGCCCGTAGTCCCATAGCCAGACAAGTGGCTGTAACGGCTCTGCTTCTCGCCCGCGAACTCAGTAGAACTCGACCGTGTTGACGACGTTCAGCAGCGGCTTCCCGTCCAGGAGGCGACCAGCGTTCTCCGCGAACAGTTCCGCGATCTTGCGCTCCTCCTCAAGGTAGGTTCCGGCGTTGTGGGGGCTTACGACGACGTTCGGCAGGTCCCACAGCGGACTGACGGCCGGAAGCGGCTCGTTCTCGAACACGTCAAGCGCCGCGAAGCCCACTCTTCCGTCCGAGAGGGCCTCGATCAGTGCCTCCTCATCAATGGTGGAGCCGCGGCCCACATTCACTACGGTGATTCCCGGTTTCACGTACCGAAGAGCGTCGCGGCTGAGCATATGACGGGTCTGTTCGGTCGCGGGTAGACAGAGCACGACGGCGTCCGCTTCCGAAAGGACCTCCGCCAGACGCTCGGGCGGTTCGACGGTGGCGACTCCAGGCGCCCTAACGTTGCGCCGGTGCACCCCGACGACGTCAGCTCCCAGGGCGCCGAGCTTTTTCGCCAGCGCGCGACCTATCCCGCCGAGTCCGACGACGGCGACACGCTGGGCCGAAACTAACGGCACCGCACGCCGTGCTCCCCATGTGTGCTTGCGCTGATCTGCCATCAGACGTGGCAGTTCCTTCGCACCGGCAAAGACGCCAAACACCGCAAATTCTGCCAGGGGCTCACCGTGAATGCCGCCGGAGGTGGTGAATACGATGCGCGACAGTTCGTCTTCGGTTAGTTGGGCAGCTTTGACTTGCCCTCCTCCGCCGGCCGGTGTGGTGTGTACCCAACGCAGTCTCGGGTTCGCCCGCACTGCTCTTCGAAGTTGTCTTCCGGATTGTCCTGGCACGCCGTATAGCGCGTCCGCGCCGTCGATGAGTTGCTCATATTTAGCCTGCTGCGCGTGCGTGCGCTGAAAGTCAGGATCTCCCTGATGGTCGCCGGGGTAGAGCTGCGGAGGCAACAGCGTCTGATCCCGGATCATCGTGACACGCGGTTCAAGTTCCTCGACCAGCTTGCACAGCGACTCGGGTAGGGGAGTCGGCACAAAGACGCGCAACTCGCTCACGGGGCTCCCGTCGTCGCCATAATTTCCATTGTGAGCCTTCGCCGGTCCGTGGCGGGTTCAGGGCCTGGCCGTGCGGCGGCCGGCGGTGAGGGGGAACCCCATTCGCTTAGCGGTCGAAAAAACAACGGAGCGGTCCTGGATATCCAGGGACGGCAGCCACAACGCGAGGCGCGTCTCCAGCTCCGGGAGTGCTTCAAGAGTGTGTAACCAGACAGTGACATGGAGGTTCACCGGTCCGGCCAGGACCAGCATGGAGCGCATCTCAGGCAGGAGTCGACGGCCTGTTGCCGCCGATGCGGAGCGTTCGGTCCACAGCTTGGCGGCTTCCGCGCTGGAGATACGGGCCCAGAGCATCACTACCGCTTGCCACCCAAGGTCCTGTGCGCTGATGTCACACCTGATCCGCAGGTCGGGGAGGTTCAGCAGCCGGGTCAACTTTCGTCCCACTGTGCTGGTACTTGCCGCAATCCCGTGGCGCTCGCTGAGCCTGCGGGCCAACTCTGCGGTGCTCATCCGTCCGTCCATCGCCAATTCCTTCAGCAGGGCGCCAGCCACCGGATCCCTGCGCACCCAGGCTGTATCCATTCCGGGATCGGCTTGTCCCTGGTCCAGCCGCGCGAGGGATCGACGCTGGGCCGGGCTGAGCGCGGCGGTACGCCAGTGGGCGGCACTGGTGACGACTCCGACTGCGGGAAAGACCTGCATCCGGTCTATCCCATGGAGGGATTCCAGGGTTTCGCCGATGAATCCTTCGGTTTCCCGGGGTCCGTCGGTGGAGACGAGCAGGACGATGCTGTTCATTCCGCTAACGCAGTGGACGGTCCGTACCAGCGGATCGGGCACGAGTTTCTCCAGAACTTCTGATCGCCGGCCACTTCGGGTCTGCAGCAGCACAAACGTGGTTGCCTGGCCGCTGACATCTTGTTGGTCCACCAGCGAGACCCATGCCAGCCCGGCGGAAGAGATTCGACGCCAGCGTTCCGCGAGCGTATCTTCGCCCATCTCAAGGATGTGAGCCAGATCGGACCAGTTTGCCCGCGGTGCGTCCTGAAGTGCACTGATGAGTTGCAGGTCACTTTCATCGGCGAATGGGCGATTCATGGGATGGATTCTTCCCCACTGCGGATTTCCCGGCAATTTTCCGGACCGTTAACGTCCCGTTCGTAATCTGGATCGACTACATCCTCCACCCTTCATTCTTTCCTCTAGGAGTGTTCCATGGCTGCAACCACTCTGCTGGTACGCCCGTTCAATCGGGCGATCAGAGGGATCGAGGTCGTCGGCAACAAGCTGCCGCACCCCATGTATCTGTTTATCTACCTGTTCGCGGCGATCGCCGTGATTTCCACTATCCTCGCGGCTGTGGGAGCATCCGTGACCATCCCCGGCTCGGGCGAGCAGGTGGCGGTTCGGGGCTTCTTCACGCAGGAAGGCACCCTGTGGTTCCTGGAGAACTTCGTCAAGAACGTCGTTTCCTTTCCACCGCTGATCACGGTCATTCTCATGGTCATGGCGGTGGGAGTCGCTGAGAGGACCGGTCTGATCAATGCGGCGATTGTCGCGGTGTTCGCCCGGGCACCGCGTGCATTGGTTCCCTACGCGGTGGCGATCATCGCGTGCCAGGCGCATGTGCTGAGCGACGTCGCGATGATCGTTGTTCCGGCGTTGGCGGCGCTGGTCTTCCTCAAGGCCGGGCGCAATCCTATTGCAGGCCTGATCGGATCCGTATCCTGCGTCGCCGCGGGCTACTCCGGTGGAATGCTGCTGGGCGCACTGGACACGCTGCTGGTAGGCATCACGGACCAGGCCGTGACCATTCTGCCCGGATACGAGGTTCACACCTCGCTGCTGATGAACTGGTTCTACACGACCGCGTCCGGACTGATTTTGGGCGTGCTGGGTGGATTCCTGATCGACCGGGTCTTGGAGCCGCGTTGTCCCGCCCCTTCTGTTGACGGCCTGGCCTCCAAACTTTCCGTCCCGGAGCAGATGGCAGATCCGGGCGAGGGGCCGCAGGATATGACGCTTACGGCTCTGCAGCGCCGCGGACTGTGGGCTGCGGTCGTCGCCCTGGTGGTGTTCCTCGGCGGCTTGGTTACGGTCTGGCTTCTGCCCGGCAGCCCACTGCAGGGTGAAGGCGGAACGCTGGTTCCCTCGCCGCTACTTTCGGCAATGATCCTCGTGACCTTCACCAGTTTCATCCTCGCCGCGGTGGTCTATGGTGTGGCTGCGCGGACGCTGACCAGTAAGGACCAGATTCCCGAAATGATGAGCAAGGCGGTCACTTCGGTGGCTCCCTACGTGGTGTTCGTCTTCGTGATCGCCCAGGCACTGTCGCTCTTTACCTGGTCCAACGTCGGCACCCTCCTGGCCGTGAACATGGCAGCGGGCTTCCAGTCCATCGGGCTGACCGGTTTCGGTGCCCTGCTGGTCTTCGTTGTGCTCGCCTGTGTGCTGAACCTGCTCATCACCAGCGGTTCGGCGCTGTGGTCCTTGCTGGCCCCGGTATTCGTACCCGGGTTCATGCTGTTGGGGTTGTCCCCAGCCGCCACCCAGGCCGCCTTCCGCATTGGCGACTCCGTCTCGCAGCCGCTCAGCCCAATGAACGCGATGCTCATAGTGGTCCTGACCATGCTCCAGCAGTACGAACCCAACGCGAAACTGGGCACACTGATTGCTCGCAGCGCGATCTTCGCGATCCCCTTCTTCGTTGTCTGGACCGCTATCCTTGCCGTCTTCTACTTCCTTGACCTGCCGCTCGGCCCCGGCGCATCCTTCCACCTGCCTCGATAAGAGACCTGAACACGAAACGGAGCTTTACACCGACATGCATACCACTGAAATTTCTGCCCTGCGCCGCCAACTTCATCATCATGCGGAGCCCGGCTTCCTGGAATACCGCACGGCGGGTGTCGTTGTGCAGACCCTCCGCGATCTCAACATCCCGCATCTCACCGGCAAGCAGGCCATGGACATGGCCACGGTGCCAGTGCCTCCAACCAGTGAAGAGCAGGAGGAGTGGGCACGCCTGGCGGTTGACGCCGGAGTGGATGCTGAGCTGGTGCGCGCGTTCAGAGCTGATGGCACTGCCGTTGTCGCGATCATGGAGGGAAACCGTCCGGGACCGGCATGGGGGCTGCGCGTCGATATGGACGCGTTGCCGATTATCGAGTCCACCGACGCCGGTCACTTTCCTGCCGCTCACGGATTCGGTTCCAACACCACATACATGCACGCCTGTGCCCACGACAGTCACACCGCCATCGGGCTTGCCCTGGCCTCCCGGCTGGCCGACGGGAACTTTCCTGGGACGGTACGCATCCTGTTCCAGCCGGCGGAAGAAGGGGTGCGTGGTGCGCTGCCGATGATCCGTGCCGGCGTCGTCGAGGGTATTGATCGTATGCTGGCCGTCCACCTCGGCGGTGACCTGCCCACGGGCACCGTGGTGGGTGGGTGCGATGGCGCCATGGCAACCACCAAATGGACTGCCAGGTTCACTGGAGAGGCTGCGCATGCGGCGGCGTCGCCGGAAAGTGGTCGTAACGCGCTGGCAGCGGCAGCCCACGCGACGTTGGCCATTCTGGGAACGTCCCGCTTCGCTGCGGCTGACACCCGGGTAAATGTCGGTACTTTCCATGCGGGCGGCGGCGCCAACATCATTCCCGCCGATGCGACCATCACCTATGAAACGCGATCTTCCGCCAATGAGGTGCTTGAGGAGATGAATCGCAGGGTGGAGGACATCGTGAGGGGCTCGGCTCAGATGTATAACGTCGAGGCGGATACACGTATCTACGGCGCCGCTGCCAGCTCCATTGCAGACGCTGCACGGTTGGAGGAACTCGCGGCGGCTGCCGCAGCCATACCTGCGATCACGCAGTTCATTGACCGGGACACCGCCGTCGGTGGCAGCGATGATGCGCATCTGATGATCCGCGAAGTCCAGAAGGCCGGCGGTACCGGAGCGTACATCATGGTGGGGGCGAGCAATCCCGCACCGCACCACAACCCGCGATTCGATGTTGACGAGGCCGCCCTGGAAATCGCCGTCAGCCTGCTCGAGCGTGTATTCCGTGCAGCGTCGGCTGACAATGAGGCGGAGCAGCTCTCCCAGGCCGGAGCGGGTGTTCGGTCCTGACGATGACCACTACCCGAATCGAACACGATCTGCTGGGCGACTTGCCCGTGCCGCTGCACGCCTACTACGGGGTGCACACAGTGCGGGCGCAACAGAATTTTCAGGTTACCGGCAACTCGCTGTCCCAGTTCCCGGAATTGGTTGGGTCCTTGGCGGCGGTCAAGCAGGCCGCTGCCAGGGCGAACATGGACCTGGGCATACTTCCCGTCCAGCAGGGCGAAGTGATCGTTGCTGCCTGCGACGAGATTCGTGGCGGGGCATTGCTGGACCAATTTGTGCTGGATCCGATCCAGGGCGGTGCGGGAACATCCACGAACATGAACGCCAACGAGGTCATCGCTAACCGGGGGTTGGAACTGCTGGGTCATGAGCGGGGTGAGTACCAATTTCTCCATCCGCTTGAGCACGTTAACCGCGGTCAGAGCACCAATGACGTTTACCCTACGGCCCTTAGAATTGCAGGAATCCTTGCCGGGCAGGAACTGCTAGCGAGCATGAGGCATCTTCGAGCCAGCTTTGATGTGAAGGCACAGGAGTTCGCTCCGGTGGTGAAGATGGGGCGGACTCAGCTCCAGGATGCGGTGCCCATGACACTGGGTCAGGAATTCTCATCCTATTCAGTGATGCTCGAAGAGGACGAGCAGCGTCTTTCCGAGTCGCTGCTCATGTTGCACGAGATCAACCTTGGAGCGACGGCGATCGGCACGGGTATCACGGCTGCTCCCGGCTACGCTGAGCAAGCGCGGGCGCATCTGGCGCAGATCACCGGTCTGCCGTTGGTTACTTCGCCGAATCTGGTTGAGGCAACCCAGGACTGCGGTTCATTCGTATTGTTCTCCGGAGTGCTGAAGCGCATTGCCGTCAAGCTGTCGAAGATCTGCAACGATCTGCGACTGCTCTCCTCCGGCCCCCGGGCCGGGCTGGCGGAGATCAACCTGCCGGCCCGCCAGGCGGGCTCCTCGATCATGCCGGGAAAGGTGAACCCGGTGATTCCGGAACTGGTCAATCAGGTCGCCTTCGAGGTCATCGGCAATGACGTGACCGTAACTATGGCAGCGGAGGCAGGTCAGCTGCAGTTGAATGCCTTTGAGCCGATCATCGGCTACTCCCTGCTCAAGAGCTGCCGCCACCTCGCAGCCGCCACGCGGACGCTCGCAAACCTGTGCGTTGACGGAATCACAGCCAACAAGGAGTTCCTACGCGCGCAGGTTGAGAACAGTATCGGCACTGTCACTGTACTCAACCCGCACATCGGCTACGCAGCTGCAACAGCTATAGCCCAGGAGGCCTTGGCCAGCGGGCGAACCATCACGGATCTCGTACTGGAGAAGGCCCTCCTTTCGCCCGAGGACCTGGAGGCGTTGCTGTCTCCTGAATCCCTTGCCACGCCTCCACAAGCAGTCGATCAGCGCGTGCCAAGCATCAGCTAGGACACCTATAACGATGACGGCGCTGGGCATTGTCGACTGGTTGTCCGTTCGAGCGACCGGCCGAGGATGCGGGCGCCGTCGGGAAACGCCCCGGGATTCGCTCCGGCGTAGTTGAGCCGGATGAACGGCCCGGTGGGTTCGGCGGGGAACCACTCATTGCCCGGGGTGACAATGGCTCCGCCCAACTCGCAGTCGCGGATGAATTGTTCCAGATCGGTGCCGTCAGGCAACTGCGCCCAGAGGTTCAGACCGCCTTTTGGGACGAGCGGCACATGGATTTGTGGGGCATGTTGCACGAGGCTGGTGAGCAGTAAGTCGCGGCGCGATCGAAGTTGTTGGGGCAAACTGCGAAGGTGGGTCTGCCAGGCGGGTTGGGTGAGGATGTCGAGCGCAGCTGCCTGCAGGATTCCGCTGACATACATCGACTCGCTTGCCCTGTCCGCCAGAATGCGTTCGCGTGCGGGTCCCCTGGCGATCACCCCGGCAACGCGGATTGAAGGGGAGACGCTCTTGGTCAGCGAACGAAGGTAGATCACGTGGCCGGAATCGTCCCTGGCTGCGACGGGCACGGCCGTGGTCTCAATTCCAAAGTCATGCGCCCAGTCATCCTCGATAAGGAACGCAGCGTTCTCTTGCACGATTCTGAGCACCTCCTGCGTGCGCGCGGGCGTCCATTGGGCACCGGTTGGGTTGGCGAAGTTTGGTTGTGCATAGAACAACCGTGCCCCGGTCTCCTCGAATGCGCGGCCAAGCTCTTCCGGATCCGGCCCATCAGGTCCGCTGGGTACCGGAACGACTTCGACGCCGGTGTGGAGCGCAGCAAGGATGGCTCCCCAGTAGGTGGGCGATTCCATGAGAATCGGTTGGCCGCTGCCGACCAGCGAACGGAAGATTGAGCTCAATGCGCTTTGGCTACCCGGCACAACTATGACGTCGTTCGGTGTGGGTGGAGCGATTCCGGACAGGGTTGCGGTTCGTAACTCCTGAGCAAACCAGGATTGAAGTTCCGGTAGCCCCGCGGCAGCAGGTCTGGAGAGGGCGGCAGCGCCTCTGGTTGCCCGGGTGAGTGCTGAGCGGATCAACCTCTCCGGCAACAGTTCCCGGTCCGGGTATCCGGAATGGAAGGCTACGACGTCATCTGCTGTACTCCGCATTGCGCTGGGCAGTGGGCGCGACGGAAATCGTGGGGACCGCAGGGCTGCGGTTTGCCAGCCGTAGTCGGATGGCCGGGCCTGGCTGGCAGCGCGGACGAAAGTCCCGGCGCCCGGTCGACTTTCGATCAGTCCATCAGCGGCAAGGATTCGCAGGGCCTTCTGTACGGTGACGGGGCTGGCGCTGTAATCGGCTACCAGCGTGCGGGTTGAGGGCAGCCGGGCTCCCGGTGGGGCGTTTGCCATCCAATCTCTGAGCTGCAGCACAATACGGCTACTGCTATCGTTGTTCATGGGAAACAACAGTAGCGCTACTCAAAGTTCGAGGCAACCGCTATCGCGGAATCCCTTATCAGGAGTCGGCTGGGGGCTCATCGGGGTTGCTGCGTTCTCTTTTACCGTGCCCTTCACCCGAGTGGCAGTCGAAGGTATGTCCCCATTGTTTGTGGGCTCCGGGCGGGCCGTCGTTGCGGCCGTTCTCGCCGGCGTCGTTCTGTGCATTTCCAGGCAGGCACGCCCGCGAGGTGCGCAGTGGAAGCGGCTTGCCGTCGTCGTCGGCGGCATTGTTGTTGGCTTTCCGCTACTGACGTCTTTCGCCCTGACGACGGCGGACGCGAGCCACAGTGCGGTGGTCATCGCGTTGCTTCCGGCAGCCACGGCTGTGGTGGCCGTCCTTCGTGTGGGGGAGCGCCCTGGGTCCGCATTCTGGGCCGCAACCTGCGCCGGGGTGATTGCTGCGCTGGGTTTCGCACTGATCCAGTCGGGCAAGTTCGGCGAGATTGCCTGGGCGGATCTGCTCCTCATAGGTGCGGTGATCGCCGCTGCAGTGGGTTACGCCGAGGGTGGTCTGTTGGCGCGTGAACTTGGGGCGTGGCAAACCGTTTCGTGGGCATTGATGCTGGCTTCACCGGTCATGTTGATCCTGACTGTTCTCGCCCTGGTTCAGGATCCGGTGTCGGCAACTCCACTGCAGTGGGCGGCATTTTCCTATCTTGGGGTGGTGAGCATGTTCCTCGGATTCTTCGCCTGGTATCGCGGTCTTGCTGCCGGGCCGATGACGCAGGTCAGCCAGATTCAGCTCGTGCAGCCTGTGCTGACCATCGGTTGGGCGGCCCTCTTGCTGGGCGAGGACCTTACTATAGCGACCGTGATTGGGGGAGTGGCGGTAGTACTTTGTGCCGGCTTAGCTGTTCGGACGCGGGTGAAGGGACGGCATTGAGCTGGCTTGTCGCAGTGCTCTCGTATGGTGAGCCGCGGCCGGTGGGGGAGTTCCGCCATTCGGCCGAGGTGATAGCGAACTGGCGGTAGAAGGTCTTTGTTCCGAGGTAGGTTTCATCTGTACCTCGTCCTGGTTCGCGCATGCCGAGGCGTTGGAGAATGCGGACGGACGGTTCGTTGGCCGCGAGTGCTTCTGCCCAGACTTCCGCGAGCTGCAGCCTGTCGAAAGCGTGATGAAGACCGGCCAGCGCTGCACTTGTTCCTAGTCCTTGGCCCCAGGACGATCGCTGGCCGATTAGGTAGCCGAGTTCACGTCGTTCAGATTCGGTCCCGTGCAGGTCCACGTAACCGAGCAGGATCTCCTTATCTCTGTTCGCGTCATCCGTGCCGTCGTCGCCCACCACCCCCAGCCTGATGAGGTCGGCAGGCGGGTTCTCGATCAGCTTCCGCCAGAACGCATACCGTTCCGGCGCCGCTACGTCAGCGGCCCAGTCTGCCTCCGCACAGAATTGTGAGTCATCGCCCCAGTGAGCAATCACCGCCGCGTCCGCGAGGTGACTATGTCAAGGATATTTGGCCCCGGTAGGACGGTTATTTCTGGCCCCACTTTGGGCGCGACGGAAACCGACGGGCTTTCGGTTGGTTGAGTGTTAGGTGAGTCGTGTGGAGGTGTTAGCTGCTGCGAGGACTTCGGGGTCGTGGCTGGCTACGAGGATGGTTCGGCCGCTGTCTCGGATCTCTGTCATGAGTTCGATGACGGTGTCGGCGGTGCTGCGGTCGAGGCTGGCGGTGGGTTCGTCGAGGATGATTGCCTGGGGTCCGAGGAGCATCGCGCGGGCGATCGCGACGCGTTGACGTTCACCGCCGGAGAGTTTAGCGACGTCGCGTCCGGCCAGGTCGTGGAGCCGGAGTTGTTCCATCAGTTCGAGTGCTTCGTCGCGTTTGGCTGTTGCGGTGCGGTCGGCGACGGCGCTGAGCAGGACGTTCTCCAGCGCTGTGAGTCCTTGGACGAGGGCGCCGCCTTGGTCGACGTAGCTGACGAGGGACCGCCGGTGCTGGGCGAGGAGCTTCTCGTCCATTCCTGCGGTGTCTCCCCCTGCCCAACGGACTGTGCCGGTGGTGGGGCGGACCATCCCGGCTGCCACCCGGAGGACGCTGGTCTTGCCTGAGCCGCTGCGCCCCGCGATGCAGTGCATACTCTGGGCAGGCAGCGCCAGGGTCAGGGAATCCACGATGTGCAGTTCGGTGTCGTTGATCCGGGGGTACAGGATGGACACCTGATCGAGTTCGATCACTGCTTCGCCCCCGGTCGGGGCAGCGGGTTCAGTGACGGTCACTGTGTCAGTTTCAGGCTGCGGCACGAGATGTCCTTCCAGTTAGGGCAGCCAAGGCCGCCCAGGCAAATGGGATCAGCACCGCGGTGACCGTAGCGACCATCAGGTTTCCGTAGCCCGTGAAGTAAACGATAACGGCAGCGACGACGCCGGCTGGTAACGCCGATATGGCGGCGAGGAGCAGGTATTCGCTGTTGCGTGCGGTGGCGATCATCGCTGGTGTCCATCCCGCCATCTTCAGACAGGACCATTGTCCTGCCCTCGTGCGTTGATGCACGCGGGTGAGCAGCAGGATCAGGATCATCGCCGACAGTGTGCCGGTCAGCATAAGGGCGAGGTTAGGTGTCCGCAACCGGTCCGCAGCAAGCTCGCCGAGCCCAGTGCCGCCCACGTTGCCGAGCATGCTCACCGACAAACCCGCTAGGACTCCGGCCGTCACCCCGAGCACCAGGCCGGAGATCAGCAGCAATCCGGTAGTCGAGCGGTCCATGGCCAGGTGCCGGACCGCCAGTAAGCTCGGCGTGAGCGCGCTGACTCGCGGTGATTTATTCTTCCGTGCTGTCGTAGTGGGTGGCTGGGAGCCGGACGGTGTACGTCCTGCGGCTCCTGCCGCCGGGTGAGGCAGTGCTGTCGGGGTAGCTGAGGTGACAGCGACGATTAGTGCGCCGGCGAACGCGACCGCGAGGACGATCCCGGTTCCAGCGGTCACGAGAGTGGGTTGAAAGATCGAACACACCACGGCGGTGAGGACGACGACGCCGGCGGGAAGGCTGACCTGCTTCAGGAGCCAACCGCTGATCTGCCGGTTGGTCCAGCCGGCCTGCTGCAGCGTGACTCCATCGGATCTGCGAGAACGGGCAAACAGGGCGGCGCAAACACCGGCCAGGACCAAACCCGCCAGGGCGGTGATGGCCAAGGAGACCCAGGAGCTGAGGTCTACCTGCGCGTTGATCGCTTGTACGGCGCCGAGCTGAGACCAATTCTGCTCCACCGTGCCCAACGGTTCCGTCCCGGTCTCTGTGTGGAAGTAGTCCGGGACCGTGAACGAGACGGGAATCAGGGAGGCTCCGGCGACCACATCGACCCGGTAACCCATCCCGGAAATGGTCCCGGCCGCGTCGAGGATCCGGTTCAACTGGGACTGCCAGGAACCTGTTCCCGCATCAACACGGACCCGGATCGCATCAATTACTGGGGCGCTCTGATCAGCACCACGCATATGTAACAGACCCCGGATGTCGGTGATCGCTGACGGTGGAGTGCCGGTCAAACCCGTCGACTGCACCGACGACGCAAGCACATCATCCGTTGGGTTCCCTGCAGCGTCCTGAATCCTGGTCATCGGCTGCTGATCATACCCACCCAACGGAACATAATTGACCCCTACCAGGCCTTGGATCTCCTCGGGGTCGAATACGTCCACGGTAAAGGGGATGACCCCGGCATCGGTTCCCAGTGCCGATGCTTGTTCTCTGTAAACGGTGGCTTCCACCGGAAGCCGTTGGGAGTTATCAGCCAAGATGTCGAGGACGGCAGGAATGTCTTCTGGCAATCGGTTCAGATCTACCGAGTCCTGAGGAGTAACGGAGAGTGAACCGCCCTGGGAATCTCCTTCGAACCGCAGTGGGCTGTGTACTTCCGCCTGTCCAGGCAGAGAATAGTAGGGGCACCGGTTGGAGAAGCTATCAGCTTCTCCGGTGACTTCAAGGACAGGAGCAAGAGCGGTGGCGGAGACTGAACCGACGGCGAACGATGCCTGTTCGGTGATTTCCTTCGAACCGGAGGGTGAGGAAACGGTGACTTCAACGGTGAAGTTTTGCGACGGTGAAAGCGGAACGACTACCGGTACGATCTCGGAACTGGCTTTGGCTTCCGTGCTTAGTTCCTGCCAGTAGCTAAGCCCGAAGTTGTAATCATCCAAGGACGTGGGGTAACCCTTCACCCGGGACGTCATTTCGCCCGCAGCGTTAGGTACATGCAGGCTCTCAAACGGTGTGGCTCTACTCGCCTCAAGATACTGGTTGTAGCCTCGGTTCGGTGCCTCCGTTTCCACGGCCAAGGTATCCAGGAACCCGCCGCGCTCTCCAAGTAGCCGCTGCTCACTCACCGGGTCGACGGCCAGTATGCTCGGCGACGTTACCGGCGGAGGCGGCAGGCACACCGAGAAAGTTTCACCACTGGACTGAGTTCTAGCGGGCGCCGGAAAGTAAGGCAGTTGAAGATTGCGGGTACCAGGAGATTGAGCCTCTATCTCCTTGAGGCTGGCGTTGGGTCCGTCGGTTTCGAAAGATTCATCCCATGCTGCTTGCCCGGCAGAATTTGTTGCGGGGATGAGTCCCGCAGCTACGTCGTCGACGAAAACCCGTTCGTGGACCCCATCATCATGGGTAAGAACAGCTTGGATTTCGACAGGATCGCCGATCTGTGCCCCGAGAGCTGCGGCCAATTCCTCCGGAGTAAATCTGAGTTCCGGACCATTGACGAAGGAAGGTACGGACCCGGCGACCGCTATCGGAGCAGCAATATCAATGCTCGCGACACCCTGGACTTGCTGCCAGTCATTCCATGAAAGCCCGCCGCCACCGTCGACGAAGGACGAATCCGCGAAGCCTACGGGGATGCCGTCAGTGGCCGTGTCCTCTGCTTGGACCAGAAGATCGTAGAGGCCCCGCGAATTCTCGTCCAACGTTTCAGCGAGAACCGCGCGGCTCTGCGCGGAAATAGTTGTTGACAGTGCGATTGTGGCGGCCAAGATAACGGCCGCCACAATCAGCACCGTGCTAAATCGATGCTTCATCTATGAGATGCTAGAAGATGCAGCTGCCACCCGTCGGGGACATGGAGCTGAGCTTGCTCCAGTTGTAGTCATCGAACCCCTGCTTGCGGGAGTTCTGAATCGGCGCGAAGAAGTACTTGGTTCCGCTCCACTCGCCGGCGTAGGTGTTCGAGACTGAGGTTCTGTACTCGGTGACTCTCGTACCGGAATATGGGCAGGCAGCGGCGGCCGCGTTGGCGGATTCCGTTGCCGGCACCGAGGTAGCCTGTGCGGCACCTCCGGTGAAGGCAGAAGCGCATAAGACGAGCGCTGCTGCAGCAGTGATGGACTGTATTTTCTTCATGGTTCCCCTTGTCCCCGCGACTCATTGTGTGAGTCATTGTGAGTGGCATCACGTCGATGCCACTTTTCACGCTAACAGCCCACCTCAGGTGTGAATAGACTCCGGAACAAGATTAGTTGTGTTTGTCAAATGGTCCGTAATATTCAGCTCGCCGATCGCTGTGCTCTGGTGTGGGCGAGGCGGTAGGAGTCGGTGCCGGTTTCGATGATGGTGCCGTTGAAGGTGAGTCGGTCGACGATGGCTGCGCAGAGCCTGGGGTCGGTGAAGGTTTTGGTCCAACCACTGAAGGATTCGTTGGAGGCGATCGCGATGGAGTTCTTCTCTTCTCGTTCGGTGAGGACCTGGAAGAGCAGTTCCGCACCGCGGCGGTCCAATTCCATGGCGAGTACCTTTGGGATGATTTCCTGACGGAACATGACTTCCGGGTGGAGGACCTTGAGGAATACCACCTCGGGGTGGAACTTTCGGATGATCCGTCGCCCGAAGTGCTGGATCTCGTCTACCCCGCGTTCTTTGAAGAGCACCCGCACAATGCGGGAAGGGGAGCTCCCTCGGATGCGTCATCCAGCCGTGAGCCGATCGTGAGCCAGCTCGTTTGGGAGCTCAGCGGTCCTCCATCCGCGGCTGCGGGCACCGTTTCTACGTACGACTCAGAGCGTCAGTCCGCTACGAATATGGAGCCTGGTAGAGAACCGACGGCGAACGACGACGCCGGGGATGCGGCATCCGTCGGCACCTCCGGCTGTGCCGCAGATTCAGCTTCACGAGGAGACCTATCCGGGCGGGTGGCGCTCCAGGGATTGGAGGATCTCGATCTTGGCGCACTTGCGGGGGTGTTGAGTGACCTTGCAGGGTTACGGTCTTGGGTGGATGCTGTTGAAGCGCGGGTGGTATCCCGGATCGCTGATCGCACCCGTGAGTGGGTGGAGCCGAGGCAGCACCCTGGGAGCCTCCGATCGGACATGGTCAGGTCGGCCACTGCCTCAGAGATCGCTATGGCCTACAACGTCCCGGAACGTTCCGCGTACGGGCTTGTCGAAGAATCAATCCAGCTCACTGAGCGCCATCCGGCCACACTGGACGCGCTCACCGAGGGGCGGATTTCGCGGAGGCATGCGGTGTTGATTGCTCAGGAATCCCTCGGCCTCCCGGACCAAGCGGTCCGTGGCTTCGAGAAGGAACTTCTCGCGCTGGCGGAGAGTCTGACAGTCGCGAAGTTGGCTCGGCGGGGCCGCCGGTTGCGTGAGGAGCACCACCCCGAAACCCTGCCGGTGCGTAAGGCCAGAGCCGTCACCGAGCGCCATATTGAGTACAGGCCCGACGACGACGGCATGGCCTGGTTCCACGCTTACCTCCCCGCCGAGCAGGCCTGCGGGATTTACAACCGACTCACCGCCGCCGCCTGTCGATTGAACACCCCAGATGAGTCCCGCACACTGACCCAGCTCCGGGCCGACGTGTTCACCGATCTCCTCACCCACATGTGCCCTCCCGAGAACGAGGGCAGCAAATCGAATGTTTCTGGAAACGAGCCCGCGGGTCGAGGCGCGGACGTACTGGACAGGGATGGGCGGGGCAGGGGTGGGTGGAGTAGGAGCGGACGCGGCGAGGGCAAGAGCCGCAGTAGACAGGATTCAGGGGGCGATCGCGCCGGGTGGATGGGTATCGCGGCGTCCGTGAACATCACTGTGCCAGTGCTTGCGCTCCTGGATGTCCTGAACCCGGACACAGCTGGACAGAGTTCCGACACGCATACGAATGCCAGTACCGGTGCTGAAGCCGACAGGAACACCACTGCGAACCACACAGCGAGCACCGAGACCAACACTCGAACCGGCGATGCCAACACCCAAACCGGTGCCGATACCCACGCGCGAACAGCGGATACGGCGCATGCTGGCGCAGGTTCGTGTGGTCCGGGATTGAACCAGTTCGCCGAGCTCGAAGGTTACGGGCCGATCGATGCGGAAACGGCGGCGCGGCTCGCCGGGCACGCGACGTCGTTCACCCGGATCCTTACCCACCCGGTCAGCGGATCAGTGCTTGATGTCGGCAGGGAAACCTACCGGCCGCCCAAACACCTCCAGGAGTGGATTCGGGCGAGGGACCGAACCTGCCGACATCCCGGCTGTAGCCGTGCGGCGATGGCCTGCGAAATCGACCACACCGTTCCCTGGTCCCACGGGGGCGCCACCTGCCAGTGCAATCTGGCCTGCCTGTGTAAAAAACACCACATGTACAAGAGCGAAGGAATTTGCCAATACGGTCAACCAACACCCGGCGTCATCACCGTCCGGACCAAGGCAGGAACCACCCGCACTACCAGTCCCGACCCGCCCTTCTAAGCTGGACATGCGATCCGACATGGCGCCAAACCCTCGAGAGCCCGCGATACCTCACGCCCCAAGCCAACCAACGCCCAAGCCGAACAACGCCCGAGCCAGAACGTCCAAGCCAACCAACGCCCAAGCCGGACAACGCCCAAACCAGCCACCGTGGGAAGATCGTGCAATGACGGCATCGTTCGAACAACTCCTCGCGCAAGGCTCCAGCGCCGACGTCCAAGGCTGGGACTTCTCCTGGCTGGAGGGCAGAGCAACAGAAGAGCGTCCGCCATGGGGCTACGCCAGCCTTATGGGGGAGCGAATGGCGCACGTGCAGTCGTCGCTCGATATCCAGACCGGCGGCGGCGAAGTGCTCGCGATGGCACCACAGATACCAAAACTCGCTGTCGCCACGGAGTCCTTCCCGCCGAACGTCGCCAAAGCCACCGCGCTGCTGCACCCGCGTGGGATCGTCGTCGTTGCCGACCCTGATGAACCGCCGCTTCCGTTCGCCAACGCAGCATTCGACCTCGTCACCAGCCGCAACCCCGCGACCATCTGGTGGGATGAGATTGCCCGAGTACTGAAGCCCGGCGGGAGCTACCTCGCCCAGCACGTCGGACCGGCGAGTGCCCTCGAACTCATCGAATTTTTCATGGGACCCCAGCCGCAGGCGCGCCGCGGGCGGCACCCCGATGACGAGGCAGAAGCCGCTCGTACGGCGGGACTCGATGTAGTCGACCTGCGTGAGGCGCGCCTGCGCATAGAAATTTTCGATGTAGCAGCCGTCATCTATCTTCTTCGCAAGGTCATCTGGTGGGTTCCAAGCTTCACCGTGGAGAAGTACCAGCAGCAGTTGCGCACGCTCCATGACCTCATCCAGAGCGAAGGGCCCTTTATCGCGCATTCCACGCGTCACCTGATCGAAGCCCGCCGGCCCGAGTAGGAGCATCATGAACAACCGCCTCGGCGTCGTGGTAACCAGCTTCAACCAGGGGACGATGATCGAAGAAGCCGTCACCTCTGTGCTGAACCAGACACGCAAACCGGACGCCGTCGTCGTCGTTGATGACGGGTCCACCGACCCAGTTTCCGTGGGCGTGCTCGCGGAACTGGAGCACAGCGGCGTACCGATCATTCGCCAGGAGAATCGAGGCGTAAGCGCTGCCCGGAACACTGGGATAGTGTCGCTCGGTACTGAATTGGTGGCAGTGCTCGACGGCGATGACCGCTTCCTGCCTGAGTTTCTTGCCAAGACCACCCCAAAGTTCGACGACGACGGCGTGGTCGCCGCATCGTCATGGTTAGCGATGTTCGGTGTCGCGACCGGCGTTGTTCGCCCAACTGGAGGCCGAGCCGTGGATTTCCTCGCACGGAACGCATGCCCTGCCGCAGCCGTGGTCAGGTTCTCGGAGTGGGAACGGGCGGGTGGTTATGCCGAGGACATGCGCGAAGGGTTCGAGGACTGGGATTTCTTCCTTCGCATCCTCACACCAGGCGGTAGGATCGCCATCGCTCCGGAAGCGCTGATCGAATACCGCACGCAACCCGGCTCAGCCAACGTTCGGAGCATGACCCGCAGGCTCCGGTTGTACTCGGAACTTATCGACCGACATACCGGCGTCTTCGGGAACAACTTCAAGGCAGCACTCCTCGCTCAGGAGCAGACGTCCATGATGCGCCTGGCGCGGTGGGAAGACCTCGTCGGCGCAGATGCCTCGCTTGATTTCGGAGATGCGTCCTACGGTGACGGCGGCATGGCTGCTCACGTCCGCATCGCAGCCAACCGCAGCGCACAAACGTAAGTGCTACTCGAGAGTCCTCACATCAGTCGATTCAATCTTGCCCATCGGCGAAGAGAAAGTGTCCTCCGCGACCTCCTCGAACAGCCCGGCGTCCCCACCGACAATCCCGGCCGGATGGTCGCCAACTTGATCCAGATACAACAGGTACGACCTACCGGACTCCACTTCGGTGACGCCAGGCTCCACGAACTGCTCGCCGCCCATTTCCCCGCCCATCTGGTGTACCTCGACAACTCCGCCCGGCGTGGCCGAACCCTCATGAACCTTGGTCACCAACACTGAGTACACCGTGACAGGAATTCCCATCTCCCGGAGTTCTTCGTCGCTCGGCTCATTCCCGGTCCCGGCGTATGGGTTCAGCGTCGGGTCGTCGCCGCTGAAAGGCAGCGGGTACATCACGTCACCCCTGGAGCCCTGCACCTCACCTTCGATGATGAGATTTGCGGCGTCGACCAGCTCCTCTGCTGTCTTGTAGGCAGGATAATCAGCAGTCATTTCATTCACACCGCCGGCGAACTCACCGCCGGCCACCCTCGAGGTTCCGCAACCCGCAATCAGGAGCGCGACCGACAAAAATCCCACGCCGACAACAGGGTTCCTGCTGCTAACCTCGATTTTTCATCGGGCGTTTGATCGGGCTTTTTGAGGGACGCGGCGGTCTGCTGTTGGGGTGCGTTGGTTTCGGGTCGCGTTGAGTGGCCCCGTTGGGTCCCGT
>NZ_JBTNCT010000008.1:0-144750 GCF_054511355.1 Arthrobacter tecti | reverse complement strand
GTGAAAGCCTGGAACGAGGACCCGCAACCCTACGTGTGGACCAAGACCGCCGATGAGATCCTGGAATCCCTATCACGACTAATGCAACGAACTACCGGCGCAGGACACTAGGTACTCTTCGCCCGCAGGTGCAGCCGCTCCCCCTGGCGGCCGAAGAGGCTGAGGAACTCCACGGCGTCGTTATCCGCCCTTCCGAACCAGTGCGGCACAAGGGTGTCGAACTCCGCCGCTTCACCGGCCGGCAGGACCAGGTCCAGCTCACCCAGGATCATCCGCAGGTTCCCGTTCAATACGTACAGCCACTCGTAGCCTTCGTGGACCTTGAGGTCGGGCTCTTCACGCGGCATATCGGCTGGCAGCACGTACTTGTATGCCTGGATTCCGCCCGGCCGCTTGGTGAGCGGAATGACGGTGGCGCGGCCCACGTCGATGGGCCGAAGGTGGACCCGCGGATCACCCGTGGTCGGTGCGCCCACCAGCTCATCGAGCGGAACCTGATGCGCCTGCGCCAGCGGAAGAAGCAGCTCGAGATTCGGTTTGCGCTGACCAGCTTCAAGCCGCGAGAGCGTGCTCACGGAAATGCCGGTGGATTCCGAGAGCGACTGCAGCGTCACATCCCGCTTTACCCGCAACGCCTTCAACCGTGGGCCGACTGCCGCCAGTGCTTCACCAATGTCTTCCGTCATGGACCCATTTTGCCACTTCAGCAAGCTTTCTTGCTAGTTTGTGGAATGCGTTCCATCCTGAATACATGACGAATTCTTCCAACACCTTCGACGTCGTCGTTATCGGCGGCGGATCCGCCGGTCTCAGCGCCGCCCTGATGCTCGGGCGCACCCGGCGGAGCGTCGCCGTCGTCGACTCCGGCCACCCACGCAACGCCCCCGCTGACGGGGTTCATGGCTTCCTCGCCAGCGAAGGCATGGACCCCGTAGAGCTCCTGAAAATCGGCCGCACCGAGGTCGAATCCTACGGCGGCACCATCATCCCCGGAACGGTGATCAACGCCGCCCACGACGACGATCCCCGCTACCGCTTCCGCACCACCCTCGAGGACGGCACGGTTCTGCGCTCCCGCCGGCTGCTCCTGACTACCGGCCTGACGGACCAGCTTCCCGACATCCCGGGCCTTCGCGAGCACTGGGGCAGGGACGTTATCCACTGTCCGTTCTGCCACGGCTGGGAAGTCCGCGACCGCGCGATCGGCATCCTTGCCACCAGCCCCATGGCCCTTCATCAGGCGCTTCTGTTCCGGCAGTGGAGCAGCCGCATCACACTCTTCCTCAACAACACTATTGAGCCCAACGAGACCGAATGGGAGCAGTTCGCTGCCCGGGGCATCACCGTTGTGGACGGTGCGGTGACCAACCTCCAGAACGACGACGACGGCCGCCTCGCCGCCGTGGAACTCGCCGACGGCCGAACTGTCCCCATCGAAGCGCTCACCGTCGCGCCACGGTTCGTTGCGAATACGGGCATCTTCGCCGGGCTCGGCCTGGCCCCGGTCCAGCATCCGATGGGCGTTGGCGAACACCTCGAGGTGGACGAGATGGGCGCCACGAAGGTCGACGGCGTGTGGGCAGCCGGAAACGTTGCGAACCTGATGCTGCAGGTACTGCCGTCCGCGGCTTCGGGTTCCACAGCCGCGGTTGCGATCAACAACTCCCTCATGGCAGAAGAACTGGAAGCGGACCTGGCTGCTTACCGGGCTCGAGTGAACGCAATCGAAGAAAGGGTTTCCTGATGCATAACCACGACACCCCCGTCTACGACGAATCCTTCTGGGACGCCCGCTACGGCGAGAAGCATCGGATCTGGAGCGGGAATCCGAACCCGCAACTCGTCGCGGAGTCCGCCAACCTGGAACCCGGAACGGCGCTCGACGTCGGCTGCGGCGAAGGTGCGGACGCGCTGTGGCTTGCCGGCCGCGCGTGGCAGGTCACCGGCGTCGACATCTCGTCCGTGGCGCTGGTCCGCGCGGCGGAGCACGAAACAGAGCTCGACGACGGCCACCCGCCGGTGCGCTGGGTCCACCAGGACCTCACCGAATGGACTCCTCCTGCACAGGCCTTCGATCTGGTGACAGCGCAGTACATGCACCTGCCGACTGAGCAGCGGGTACCGCTCTTCGAACGCTTCGCCGAGGCCGTGGCTCCCGGCGGTACGCTGCTGATTGTTGGGCACTCGCTCTCGGACCTGCAAAGCGAAGCACGGCGCCCGGTGCACCAGGACCTCTACTTCACGGCGGAGGACATGGTGCAGCTGCTCGGCCCGAGCTGGGAGACCGTGGTGGCCGAGGACCGGCCCCGTGAAGCGAGCGGGCCCGACGGCGCCAAGCTGGCCGTCGCCGACGCGGTGTACCGCGGCCGGCGCGTGGGATAGCCGGAGGCGCTTTAGCCGCGGATTCGTTTCCTTCACGTATACGACGCCGCATCCGCACACCTCCGTATGCGCAAAGTCAACGGTTTCGCTGCCTAAGTGCAGCACCGACGAAGACAGTTCGACAAGCTAACTAACTCCTGACGTGCGCGTTTTCGTGCGGTATGTTGGTTAAAGACGGCCTCGGTTACCGTCGGACATGTTCTTGTTCGCTCTCATCTGACCGCATGGGAGCTGCACACGAAGAGAACCGTCTATGGGCAGACGCTATACACCGGGCAGCAAAGCCGGTGCTTCCTTCTCGAGTACGGTGTTTCGCGTGCTTGCGGGTCCGACATGACGTCGACGGACCCGAACTATCGGGGAGCCACGGCGGGTGATGCCGCCGAACTGGTCGGCCTGATCCGCCGCACGGCGGAGGGTAACCGGCACGCGTTCGCCGATCTGTATCAACGCACTCATAAGCGCGTGTACGGCCTTGCCCGACGCACCATCGTGGACCCGGAGTTGAGTGAGGAAACCACCCAGGACGTCTTCCTCATGGTGTGGGAACAAGCCCACAGGTATGACCCCGCCGTCGGGAGCCCGATGGCGTGGCTGATGACCATCGCCCACCGCCGGGCCGTGGACAAGGTCCGGTCCGAACACAGCGGAACCGCGCGGGAAGCGGCCTGGGGCGTCAAGCATTACCTTCCGGACAGGGACGTGGTTGCCGACGCGGTATCGGACCGGATGGAAGCGGCGCGGGTTGTCGAGTGCCTGGAACAGCTCACCCAGCTTCAGCGCGAAGCGATCAATCTGGCCTACTACGAATGCCTCACCTACACCCAGGTTGCTGAGCACCTGAACGTACCTGTGCCAACCGTCAAGACCCGGATCCGTTCAGGAATCCAGCGGCTGAGGGCATGCATGGAACCGGGCTCCTAGGCCCAGCCTTTCAAAATCCCGTACCAGTAGAGCCGGATGAACCCGTACCGCTCCACAAGCCAGGTGAGGCGGCGTTCCTTAGCGAGGCCCTTCCAACCCGGGACCGTAGGTTTGAGCGTGCGGGCGCCGTCGAACTCGGCAAGCACCACGGTTGACCGGCTGACCGTGAACGGACACGCACCGTAGCCGTTGTACTGCTGGGTGGGCGAATGCCCGTCCAGCACGGCCTTGAGGTTCTTCGCGACCACCTTGGTCTGCTGCCGAAGCGCGGCACCGGACTTCGAGTTGGCCGTACCCGCTGCATCTCCGAGCGACCACACCGTCGAGTGCGTGACGTGCTGGAGGGTGGAGCTGTCTACGGCAACGAAGCCGTTGTCGTCGGCCAGGCCTGTGTCCCTGATCCAACCGGGCGCGGACTGCGGCGGCGCGGCGTGGAGGACGTCGTACTGAAGCTGCTTCGATGAGCCATCCACGTTGTTCCGGAGGGTAGCTGTGCGGGCTCCGGCGTCGACGGACTCAAGTTCGGTGCTGCAGCGCAGTTCGATCCCGTATTCAGTGATCTTCCGGTTCAGCTCTTCGTCAACGATTTCGACGCCGTATACCGTCGGTGTGGGCACGGCCAGGACCACGCGGATATCCTGCAGGACGCCCTGCGAGCGCCAGTAGTCGCACGCCAGGTACATCGGTTTCTGTGCCGCGCCGCCGCAGGTGATGGGCCCGTCCGGCATCGTGAACACGGCGGTGCCGGAACGAAGACCACTGAGCAGGCGCCAGGCTTTGACAGCAAGGTCGAGGCTGTAGTTCGACGCGCCGTGCGCCGAATCGAGTGCGTCCTGCAGCCCGGGAATGCCGTCCCAGTTCTTCTGGATGCCGGGGCAGATGACCAGGTGCTCGTAGGTGATGAAGCGCCCCGAGCTCAGGGCCACGGTCTTCGTATCCGGGTCAATGCCGGTGGCGGCATCGCGAAGCCAGGTGACACCCTTCGGAATCACGCTCTCCTGCTGACGGACGGCCGATTCGGCCTTCGCTGTCCCGCCTGCGATGTGCGAGAAGAACGGCTGGTACAGGTGCTGCTCGCTGGGATCGACAACAGCGATGCCCCTCACCCGGTAGCGCTTCAGCCGGGCGGCGAGGGAGATACCCGCGTTTCCGCCGCCGATGATCAGGACCTGGTGATGCGGCGACTGATGGCCCGAATCCTGGCCGCGGTGGGGCTGGGTGGCGCGGGCGCCGTCGTCGTGCTGTGCCATCTGTGCTCCTGGGGTTGAAGACTTGTCAATCGACCCTACAACCCCTGGTAGATGTTCAGCAGCACAACGATTCCGATGACAACCAGCGACAACCGAATCACCGCACCGGTCACGCTCAGGTGCTTGCGTGTGCGGCGGCGGGTTGAGTGCTGTCGAACGGGCTGGGCGCGGGAAGCGGTTCGGCGGGTGGTGAGTGTCGACGACGCGGCGTCGTTCCTGCCCGGCGCCGCCAGTTGGGCCGTGGTCCAGAGGCCGGGGCTGCGCGAACCGCCGAGGAGTTCCTCGAGGTAGCCGCGGATTGCCCGCGCGGTCGCAGCGTCGAGCACCGGAGGGAGGGTCCGCAGGGCGTCCGGAAGGCCGTTCAAACCTTGGATCCGCACGCCGTTCTTCGTGGTTCCGCGCAGTTCCGGCTGCCCCACCAGGCACAGCCACCCGGAAACCGACTGCCGGTGCTGCGGCTCGAGCAACACCGCGACGGCGCCTGCCTGTTCCAGGACCGAGTCGACGGTCGAGGTGCGCCGGTAGCCGTTCTGGCGGAGTTCGCCGTGGCGGAGCTGGACGTTTCCGGTCCAATTCTTGGCATCAATAACGACGACGCCGCCCGGCCCGATCGCGATGTGGTCAAGGTTCGCTTTGGGTCGGCCCGGCCAGTGCACGTCGTGGAGGAAGAACCAGCCGTCGTCCTCCAGTTCGCGAAGGCGTTCGGCGACAAGCGCTTCGCCGAGGGCGCCGGCTTCCCACGCGCGTTGGGCGCGCTCGGCCTGCTGCAGCTGTTGCCGCAGCCGTTCGACCCGTTCGCCCGCCTGGCGTGCGCGGTCCGACGCACCCTCTCCTGCCGCCATGATTCCCCCATGCTTACATCCGGTTTAGGCAACACGCTAGCGGATTCGGGCACCGCGCAGGACAAGGATTGGCACAGGAGAGGTGCAGGAAACCTCATCGAGTTGGCAGGACACGCCGTAAAGCGGAAGCGAAAAGCGGCGTGTCCTGCCTAGTCGATGTGCTTAGTCCCGGGCGTAACGCAGCACGAAGTTCCGCAGGATGTGCGGCGGCCAGCTGACGTTCGCCGCCCGCGCCCGGGCGATCACGGCATCCGCCTGGTCCGGCGGGAAGTAACCGGCGTGCCGGTAGATGCGAATCCGCTCGACAAGGCCTTCAACATCCAGTTCGGGATGGAACTGGGTGGCGTACAGGTTCTGTTTCACCCGGAACATCTGCACCGGGCATGACGACGACGACGCCAGCAGCACCGCGCCCGCCGGCAGCGTGGAGCAGGCCTCCTTGTGGCCGACGAACGCTTCGAAGCTGGGCGGCAGGCCCGCCAGCAGCGGGTCCCGCGCGCCGTCGTCGTTCATTGAAATTTCCACCGAGCCAATGGGCTCAGCGAAGGTGCGGTCAATGACTGCCTTCTGGCGGCGCCCGAGCGTTCCCACCCCGTAGCATGCGCCAAGAAAGGGGAAATCCGCCTCGATCACACGGTCCAGCAGCTCGCCGAGTTCGCGTTCCACGCGGTGTTGGTTTGGCGACTTGGACTCTTCGGGATCCGACGAGTTGAAGGGACTGCCGCCGAGGAAAATTCCTGAATATTCTTCCAGCCGAATGTGCGGCAGCGGGGCTTCTTCAACCCGGATGCGGCGCAGGTCAGACGGCGCTAGGCCCGCAAAATTCAGGAAGGCGCGGTATTCACCCATTGCCGCGTCATCCTCCGCGCGGGTGGCCAAAAGCAGGAACGGAAGCACCTTTTGATCGTACTGCGGGTCGCCCGGCCAGAATTGCCACTCGCCAAATGCTAAGCAGGCTGATAAACATTAAGTTAGGCCGTCTAGTTTTTGACGGAGACCCCCAAGTCAAAGGAGAGCATCATGGCAGGAAACATGTTGGCACGATCCCTACACGATCTCAGTGCTGCGGCTTGGTTCGGCGGTTCGCTGATGGGCGCCGTCGGCCTCAATGGAGCGGCAGCCGAGGCGAAGGATCCGAAGGAGCGCACCCGCCTCTCGACCATCGGGTGGGCACGGTGGACTCCCGTGCAGATCGCGGCGTTCGGGGCGCATGCCATCGGCGGTATTGGTCTGATTGCCGGCAACAAGGGCCGCCTCAGCGGGCAGGACGGCGCGGTGGCTTCGACCGTAGTCAAGTCGTCCATCACCGTTGTCGGCATGGCAGCCTCGCTGTACTCCGGAATTCTAGGCAAGAAGGTTGGCGAACTCAGCCAGCACGGCGGCGAGGGTGCAACTGAACCGAAGCCCGGCGCGCCGGAGGAACTGGCCAAAGCACAGCAGCAGCTGAAGATCCTCCAGTGGACGCTTCCCGCACTGAGCGCCGCGGTAATAGTCCTCGGAGCACAGCAGGGCGAGATGCAGCGCCCCAAGAACGTACTGAGCGGCGTGTTCAACCGCTAGTACCACCAGAACCCGGGTCCGTCGTTTCCCCCGAACGGCGGGCCCGTTCTGCCTTTCCACCCCGGAACTTTCGTGCAGCTTTGGCGGGTTCCGGCGTCGTGAAGTAACCAGAGCTGCACAAAAGTTCCCCTAGCCCGGAGGAAACCCATGGGCCAGCCAGCACAGCAACAAGATGTACCGGGCGTCCAGTCGAAGATGACGCCCAAGCCTGACTGCGGCGAGGAAAGCTACCGCGGCAGCGGAAAGCTCACCGGGAAGAGCGCCGTCATTACGGGCGGCGACAGCGGAATCGGACGGGCAGTTTCGATCGCCTTCGCCCGCGAGGGCGCGGATGTCCTCATCTCCTACCTGAACGAGGACGACGACGCCCGCGAGACCGCGCGCTACGTTGAGGAAGCGGGACGAAAGGCGGTCCTCGTGCCCGGCGATCTCTCCGAACCGCAGCACTGCCGCGACATCATCGACAAGGCGGTCCAGGAGTTCGGCAAGGTGGACGTACTGGTGAACAACGCCGCCTACCAGATGAGCCACGAGTCCCTCGATGAAATCACCGAGGAGGAGTGGGAATACACCTTCAAGGTCAACATCTCGGCGATGTTCCACCTTGTCAAGGCGGCGCTTCCGCACATGGCGTCGGGTTCCTCGATTATCGGAAGCTCCTCGGTCAACTCGGATATGCCGAGTCCACAGCTCGCCCCGTACGCCGCCACCAAGGCGGCGATCGCGAACTTCTCAGCGAGCCTCGCGCAGCTGCTCGGGGAGAAGGGTATCCGGGTGAACAGTGTGGCCCCCGGGCCGATCTGGACGCCGCTGATCCCGTCCACCATGCCTGAGGAGAAGGTGGAGCAGTTCGGCGACGACACTCCGCTGGGCCGGGTCGGCCAGCCTGCCGAACTCGCTCCGGCGTACGTGCTCCTGGCGTCCGATGACGGCAGCTATATGTCCGGTGCGCGAATCGCCGTCACCGGTGGCCGGCCGATCCTTTAGCGGGTCCGGGGACGGCGGTACACCCCTTCGACCGCAAACGCGCCGGTTACCGGCGCGTTTGCGGGATCTGGCGGGAGTTGCCGGGGGTGTCCTGGCACCAGCATGCGTAACTACGGCACGGGCACCGGCGCCTTCGGTCCCACGTAACGGGCCGAAGGCCGGATGATCTTCGGATCGGCGCTCTGTTCGAGGATGTTCGCTGTCCAGCCCAGTACCCGTGCCGCTGCGAACGTGGGCGTGAACAGCGTCCGGTCCAGTCCGATAGCCTCCATCACGACGGCGGTATAGAACTCCAGGTTGGTGTGCAGCTGCCGCCCGGGCTTGAGTTCCTCGAGCAGGACGTGAATCCTCTCCTCCACAGAGAGCGCGAACTCAACCCGTGGACCGCCAAGCCGCACAGCGAGCTCCTTGAGCAGGCGGGAGCGTGGATCTTCCGTCCGATATACCGGATGCCCAAAGCCCATGATCCGCCGATCGGCACGAACCTGCCCGGTGATCCAGCGGTCAATATTCTCCTCGGAACCGATCTCGTCCAGCATTTCCAGGACCCGTCCCGGTGCGCCGCCATGCAACGGACCGGACAGTGCGCCGAGCGCGCCCACCAGGCAGGCCGCGGCGTCGGCTCCGGTTGAGGCGATCACTCGTGCAGTGAACGTCGATGCGTTGAAGCCGTGATCGAGCGCCGCCACCAGATAGGTGTTGAGCGCGTATGCCTGCTGCTCGGTGGGCTGCGTCCCGTTGACCATCCACAGGTAGTTTGCGGCGTAACCCAGCGCCGGGTCGGGCTCGATTGGGTCCTGCCCCGCGCGCCCCCGGTACAGCGCAGCGTTGAGCACCGGCACAGCGTAGGCGAGCCGGATAAGCTCCCCAACACGGTCCTCGGACGAGAGGTCATACAACGGGCGCACACCCATGGCAGCGCCCTCAAGGGAAAGGGCGGTGCGGAGGCCGGCGAGCGGGTCGCTCGAGCCGGCGCGTGCGATCACCGGCAGCGCTTCCCGGACTGCCGATGACAGACCGGTAGCGGCTTGCCGCAGGTCGGCTACACCGGTGCGGTCCGGCAGGCTGCCACGAAGCAGAAGATACCAGACCTCCTCCACAGTCCTGGTGCGCGCCAGCTCCACCGCGGAATACTGCCGGTAGGTATAGAAGCCTTCCTGCCCACGGACCTCCCCAAGTTCTGTTTCGGCGACCACAACGTTGGCGAGCCCCTGCGGAACGTCAATGAGTGCGTTGTCGGTTCTGGCTGCGGTAAGCATGATGATTCCTCCTCGAACGGCGTTGTTACCATTGCAGCACTCACATTGATGCTGAAGTAATCAACATTGATTGGATCAATATGAAACGCCTGACTTCTTCGCAGGCCGCTGCCCGGCTGCAGGTCAAACCCGCCACGCTCTATTCCTACGTCTCCCGCGGCTTGCTGCACAGTGAGCGTTCCGAGGAGGAAAGGGGCTCCACCTTCGACCCGCTCGAGGTTGAGGCGCTGGCACGGAGGCGCCGTCGTCGTACTGATCCTCCAGTCAGCGGCTCCCCACTGATGGTCGTGGATTCAGCAATCACCCTGCTGCGGGATGACCAACTGTATTTCCGGGGAGTACCGGCTGCGGACCTGGCGAGGAACACGTCATTCGAAGAGGTGGCCGGGCTGCTCTGGGAGGCAACCGGCACGTTGGACTTCGCGCCGTTCGGGAGGGTGGTTGAGACGGTCCAGGGATTGAAACTTCCGGGCGCGCGCCCTATCGACTGGTTCCAGCACAGCCTGCTTGTTTCAAGCATCCACGACCCCGTGAGGTGGGATCCGACGCCGACGACGGCGCGGAGCCTGGCTGCCCGCGCGATAGGCACCATGGTGGAGGTACTTCCGCAGGCAGGCCCTTCCGGTTCCGGCTCCCTCGCCGCGTCACTTTGGGGGAAGTTGAGCCCGGCCTCACCCGAGCCGGCCGACGTGAAGATCCTGAACGCGGCGCTGGTGCTCCTGGCCGACCACGACCTCGCCGCCTCCACGCTGGCAGGGCGGGTGGCGGCGTCGGCCCGGGCGCATCCGTATGCGGCACTGATGGCGGCTTTCGGCGCCTTCGACAGCGCGCTTCACGGGCATGCGAGCACGCAGGCGGCAGCGATGCTGGAGGACGCACTCGCCACCGGCAACCCGGAAGCAGCGATCTCGCGTGCGGTTGCAAACGGCCGGGGCATTCCGGGGTTTGGGCACGTGCTCTATGCGCGCCGGGATCCGCGGGCACACCTGCTGCTCGGGTTGATGCGAGCCCAGCCCCGGTACCGGGAGGTGAGCCGGGTCGCGGACAGGATTGCCGGCGTCGTTGCATCCCGGACCAACCACATGCCCAACATCGACCTTGCTCTGGCTGTGCTAACAACGGGTGCGGGCATGGCGCCCGACGCCGGACCCGGAATCTTTGGGCTGGCCCGCACCGCCGGCTGGACGGCACACATTCTCGAGGAATACGCGCAGCCGCCAATGCGGATGCGGCCAAGCGGGAACTACGTGGGTAATGAGCCTGCTAGCCGACGGAGAGTTCACCCCTTCGCCAGTACAAACCCGTTACCTTGCCGCACCGGGCACGGCTTCGAAGCACCGTCACATGCGCACAGTCAACGGTTCCGCGGCTTGACTACAGGTCCGCGCGAAGCAGCAATCCGACACCGCCACTGAACTCGACGCCATGAAACGACGACGCCCGCGCCACCTCGGTGAAACCCCACCGGCGATGCAGTTCCAGGGACGCCCGGTTTCCAACATTGACCGTGTACCAGGCTGATTCGGCACGCTCTGCAATCCAGTTCAGCCGTGCATCGGTGAGGGCAGTCGCCACCCCTCGGCGGCGCCAGGCGGGCGCCACTTCCACTCCGCCCAAGTACTGCCCCGGCGGCGCTGCCCCGTCGCGTTCCTCGTAGAAGTGGGTTTTTGACCAGCCGGCCAGTTCGTCCCCTGCGAACGCGACTACGACGAGGCGTCCGACGTCGTCAATCGCCGCGCCCAGTGACTGCGGGGAAGTGGGCCGTCCGGCGAGTTTCTGAAGCGCCAGCATGGGTTCGAGGTCCGCCTGCGTGGCTGGCTGGAGCGTCAGATCTGCCCTGGTTCCGGGTTGTCCGGGCCGGTAGTCAGCGAAGCCGCTCATGTCTTCAGCTCAGCTCGCGAGCGCATCTCCGCAGGATTCCAATGAATCGTGGTCAGTGCGGGCTTCGAACAGCCGTGTGTCGATATCCTCAAGGTCGCGAACCGCTGCGGACAAGAGCCGCTGCGCGTGTTCGACATCCTTCGTGGTGGCGCACGCTTCCTGCACGTTGAGCAGGGTGCCTGCGAGCTGCACACGCACGCGCTCGAGGTCACGGATCCGTCGGGCAGAATTCCGGAGCTCCTCGGCCAGGCTCAGCGGCGAATCGCCGTTGGGTTTTTCGGTTGTCTCGGCAGGGTGATTGCCGGCTTCTGGAGCAAAGGGAACCATAGATGCTTTCCACCCGACACTCCCCTGAGCCGGGCTGGTGACTCATTGAACGTTGAACTACCCCTGAATCATAAGCATGCTTCATATCTCGGATCAAACCGTATGCAGCTGCTGGGGACTCATCCGCGGGGCCTACTGGAGGCTACCCCATCGACCAGTTCTGCGTCGTCCTTAGTACGCGGCAGCCCGCGGCCCGAAGGTGCGGAGGCGCCGTCGTCGTTCTTGTCTTCAGGTTTAAGAACCTCAACCAACGCATCGGAATGCGGACATAATCTGACCTGAATTGCTTATACCTTGTTTCTTATCGACAGCGTTTACGCCCTATGGAAAGGTTTACTCGTGAACTGGAAGATTGAGCTGGTTGCCATCCCCGTTTCAGATCCCGATGGCGCCATTGCGTTCTACCGGGACCAGGTTGGATTCACCCTTGACCACGATTACACGGTCAGTGAGGACGTCCGCTTCATCCAGTTGACCCCTCCAGGGTCTGCGTGCTCGATTGTCCTCGGCAAAGGAGTCACTGAAATGGCTGCAGGGTCCCAAAAGGGTCTACAGGTGGTGGTTCCCGACGCTGATGCGGCCCGGGAACACCTGCTCGCAAACCGCGTCGATGCCAGCGCAGTGGATGAGCAGCCATGGGGCAGGTTCGTGTACTTCGCGGATCCGGACGGCAACACGTGGGCTCTTCAGCAGTTGCCTGAGAAACCTGCCGCCTGACAGGGGCGCCTTGCTATGGTCAACTATGCGCAGCACATCCTCACGCCGCCGGGGTAGCAAGAACCCCACCCCGCGGGCCGTCCGCGATTATGTTCGGTCCCAGCTTTGGCCGGTGCCGCTCGCTGCAGTAGTCCTGTCCGTTGTTCTGGCTCAGCTCACCACTTGGTTGGACCGTTCCATCGATGATCGCCTTCCGCCTGCCATTTCCGGCTTCCTGTTTGGCGGCGGACCTCCGGCAGCGCGTTCGCTCATGGAAGCGATCGCCGCATCCACCATCACCGTCACGTCACTGACCTTCTCACTCACCGTGGTGACGCTGCAGTTGGCGAGTAGCCAATACTCGCCACGCCTGCTGCGCACATTCACGAGCGATAGGTTTGTGCACAACACGCTGGCGCTGTTCCTGGCCACCTTCGCGTTCGCGCTCACCGTTCTACGAACGATCCGGGACAGCACCGAGCAGTCTGCGGGATTCGTACCGGAGATCGCTGTCACATTCTCATTCCTGCTGGTACTCGCCACTGTGATCGGATTGGTCCTGTTTCTCGGGCATCTGTCGCGGCAGCTTCGGGTGGAGCGGATTCTTAGCGATGTCCGCGATGACTTCGAGGCAACAGTCGAGGAAATTGGCGCAGATCAGGACGGCGACGGTCTGCCTCCGTCGGTTCCTGCGGCGGCGCTTCCCATGAAGGCTCGCACCTCCGGGTTTCTCGTCGAATTCGATGGGCCGGCGCTGGTGGACGTGGCGCAGCGCTTCGACGCCGTGATCTCCGTGCAGACCCCGCCGGGTGACTTCCTGGTGGAGGGGGTTCCGTTCGCCCGGCTTTGGCGTGTTGACGGCGTCTCAAAAGCGGGCTTCACGCAGGCTGAGCTGGATGACGTCGAGCGGGCGGTTGCGAACGCAATCAGCATCGGCTTTGAGCGCAATTCGGTCCAGGACCTCGGGTTCGCCCTGCAGCAGCTGCTCGATGTTGCGGTCCGCGCTATTTCGCCGAGCGTCAATGACCCGACCACGTGTGTGCATGCGTTGGGCCATCTTTCAGCCTCGCTCTCGAGATTCGCCCGTAACGCACCAACTCCGCGCTCTTTCAGGGACGAGAGCGGAATGGTCCGCGTGATCGCCCAGCGTAGAACCTTCCCTACGTTCCTCAACCTGGTTGTCTCACAGATCTGCACCTATGGGGTAGACGATCCGAGGGTTGCGGGAAGATTGGTAGAGCTGCTGGCGGAGGTGAGCTGGAACGATCTGAGCGGCGAACACCGTGAAGCAATCAGCGATCAGACGCAGCGAACCCTTCGCGCCCTGTCGTCGAGCGAGCTCGATCCGGCTGATCGCGATCGGCTTTCCGACAGGTGTTCAGCCATTCTTGACGGCAACCTGCCGAAATCGTCTGAGGGAGCGCTCAGCTGACCTGCACCGGCGGGCCGATGATCAGCAACGCCGCGAAGACCACGCTCACACCGACGATTGCCACGAGGGCTGCCGTGAGGGGGTTGCGCAGCACCCAGGCCTGCAGGTTCTCGATCACGCCGGCGGGGCGATCCTTGTCCGGCGCAAGCCGCCAACCGCCGTCGAGCTTTCCCTTGCGCTCAAGCCACCAGTCGAACGGCACGGTTGCCAGGGGCACGACGCCGGCGAGCAGTCCCAGCAGACCGGTACCTGCGCTCCACCGCTGGTTCACCCAGACGAACGAGGTGCTCACCAGATAGGTAAGGAACACAAAGCCGTGGATGGGACCCGCGATCGATACGAGAACGTCGGTGCTCTCGGCAATGTACTTCAGGTACATGCCGACGAGCAGCAATATCCAGGTGCCGGCCTCCGCGATGGCAACACTGCGGAAGAGGGCGCGCGGGGTCATAGATATCTCCTGGTCGATCGAGTGCGGTCCATCAAATCTACCGCAGCACGGCGGGCGCCCTGGTGCCGGCATCCGGGCAGGGGTCCGGCGTCGGCATTGCGGTCTCACGCATCCGCACACTGATGGCCAGGATGGAACCGAGGATCAGGACAGCCCCCAGGAGTTGGAAGACCGAGAGCCGCTCCCCCAGCGCCAGCCACCCAAGCAGGGCTGCCACTACGGGACTCAGCAGGCCAAGGAAAGGCGGAGCTGTAACCGGTAGGCGTTGGATTCCCCTGAACCAGAGCACGTGGGCGGCGGCAGTGCCAATAAGGGCAAGATACGAATACCCGGCAACGTTGATCAGCGTCAGCCCGGAGGGAAGCCCTTCGAACAGGACGGCGGCCGGCGCCAGGAGAAGACCACCGGAAACCAACTGCCAGGCAGTCATTGTCGGCGGGTTGCCCGCTGTTCCCCACTTCTTGGTGAGGACAACGCCGGCGCTCATCGACACTGCTCCGCCAAGTGCCGCCAGCACGCCGACCGGGTCCAACCGCGCCTGCGACTGGAGGACCAGGAGCGCTACGCCGAATACGCCTGCAATACCGGCGAGCACACCCCGTACAGAGAGCCTGTCCTTCAGGATCAACGCGGCCAGACCTGCAACGATGAGTGGCTGAACGGCCCCGACGGTTGCCGCAACGCCGCCCGGCAGCCGATATGCCGCGATAAACAGCAGTGGGAAGAAAACGCCGATGTTCAGGCCGCCAAGAACCAGCGCTTTCCACCACCACGACCCTCGCGGGAGCGTCCGGACTAGCAGCAGGAGTAGAAGACCCGCCGGAAGTGCGCGCAGCGCGGCAGCGGTGAGCGGAAGGTCCGGCGGCAGGAGTGTGGTGGTGACCAGATACGTACTCCCCCACACGATTGGTGCGAGCGAGGTGAGCAGGAGTGTTCGAGCAGTTTTACTAAGCACTTAGCTAATATAGCTAAGTGCTTAGCTTATTGTCTAGAGTGGAGTCCATGAATGACCATGTCGACGACATCATCGGCCAATGGCAACAGCAGCGCCCCGACCTTGACGTCTCGCCGATGAAGGTGATCGGGCGGCTTTCACGGGTGAGCCAACAGGTGGAACGCAGACTTGAGGAGAACTTTGCGCGCCATGGACTGGATTCGGGATCATTCGACGTGCTGGCTACCCTTCGCCGGGCGGGAGGCCCTTGCACGCTCAGCCCGAAGGATCTCGCCCTGAGTTCGATGATCACCTCGAGCGCTGTTGCCCAGCGGCTCAACCGGCTTCAGGACCGAGGGCTTGTCAGCAGGACCAAGAGCGGCGTGGACGGCAGAGGCACCCAAGTCTCACTCACACCGCAGGGTAGGGAGTTGGTTGACACAGTTTTGCCCGCGCATTTGGACATGGAGCATGGTTTGCTGTCGGGGATGTCCGACAACGATCTGCGCACCCTCGCGGAGCTCCTCAAGAAACTCGGACATCATTTGGCAGTCTGACGTCTTATGGCTGCCCGTCCCAGAACACGGAACGCCCAGCCACCCGGGCGCCCTCCGACGGCGTGTGCAGCGTCAGCCGCCCGTCATGCATCAGATGCTCCACGGTGAAACTGTGAAGCAGTACCAGGACATCAGCGATGATGCGGCGGTGGCACCTCCACCAGACGCTCTCGCTGCACATGATCGCCGTCGTTCGGTTCGAAGCGAGCGACTTCAACCCGTCCAGCGCAGCACCGAACTCATCGGTCCGGGTATAGGCCGCGTAAGCGCGGAACTGTTCCACTCTCCACCAGCTGTCCGCGTCTGGCGCATCGGATGCACGACGACGGCGCCCACCCAGGTCTTCCAGCCACCGGTACTCCATTCCGCCGGCCGGTAGCCACTCCGCGAGCGCGTCCTTTGACATATCCGGGTTGCGGCGGCTTCCGGGGTATCGCCTCACATCCGCCAGTAGCTCAACCTGTGCCTCCCCTAGGAGCGTCCGGAGGTCGTCCCGATCAGCTGTTCCGTGCCCGAGGGTGAGTAACCGCATGAGCCCAGTCTTGACCGATGTGGCAGCTGTTGCCAACCAGCAAGCTTCCGGAACTGTCAGCGGCGCGTGAGAGCATAAATTCATGCCCAATCCCGCTTATCCCATGATCGATGTCGCGGACATCATCCGCATGGTGGGTGGCGCCGCTTTCCAGCGCGGGCAAGGCTATGCCAAGGATTCACTCGTTCAGGATCTCTCCTTCGAACCTGACTCCAAAGTGGTCCATGCCCAGGTACTGGGCGGATCCCCGATCCCCTACCGCACCCAGCTATATCTCGCGCGAAAAGGTGACGGCCGGTACCACCTGCGGGACAGCTTTTGTTCCTGCCCGGTGGGCCTGGACTGCAAGCATGTTGCCGCCGTCGCGCTCCGGTCCAACATGGAGAATCTGCGCGCTAACCAGGAGCTCACCTCCCCGGCAACTTCCTCCAGGCCGGCCGGGTGGCAGGAGTCCCTGTCCGGCTTGTTGTCGGGCCACGAGCACGACGACGCCGCCCTCGCCGCCACGAAGACCGCGGCCATGGCGCTCCAGTTCGAATTGCGGCCGGTGACCGATTCCAACTGGCAGAAGAAGCGCACCTACCGTGGTTTCAAGCTCGGCGTGCGGCCGGTGGTACGGAACGCCAAGGGTAACTGGGTGAAAAACAACCTCGCCTGGGGCAACATCAGCTACCAGACCTACGGTATGAAGCTGGATCCGGATCAGCACCGGTGGTTCGCACAGTTCCCGGCCCTCCACCGCGGAACCGGTGTCACCTACTTCGGCAACAACGATTCCTGGCTCTACCTGGACGATTTCAGCAATCCCCTGCTGTGGCAGCTCCTCCGCGAGGCGCGAAGGCTGGGCATCGAATTCGTCGGGGCGAAGAAGAGCGTCACCGTCCAGCTGGCCGGCGCCGCCGTCCTGCTCCTCGACGCCACCACCGCTGACGATGAGATCCAGCTCTGCCCCGCCCTGAATATCGACGGCGAGAATCACCCGCCGCAGTCTTCTCACGTCATCGGCAACCACGGCGTGTACACCACGTCCAGCGACGGCCTGATCACACTCGCGCCCACCACCCGGAAGCTCACCGACCAGAACCGCGAGCTGCTGGAGCGCACCCGCCCGGTTCGCATCCCGAGAAGTGAAGAGCAGGAGTTCCTTTCCGGCTTCTACCCGAAGCTGCTGCAGTCCATCGACATTGTCAGCAGCGACAATTCGGTCACCTTCCCCGAGATCGTTCCACCGGTGCTGGTGCTCTCCGCCTCGTTCAGCGATGACGAGCTGAACCTGAACTGGGAGTGGGAGTACCGTGCTGGTGGCTCCGCCACCCGGAAGCCGCTGAAGAACGACGACGGCGACGCCGGTTACCGCGACCCGGCAGCGGAAACCGCCGCTCTTCAGGCCGCACGAGACGCGATGGGCGGCCGGATGGCGCGTGAGCGCACCCTCGCCGGCATGGAGATGGTCGACTTCACCGAGACTGCGCTGCCGCGTCTGGAGCGCCTCGACTCAGTGCGCGTGGACATCATCGGGTCCCGGCCGGTGTTCGAGGAGCTCACCGAAACTCCGCAACTGGTCATCACCACGGTGGATACAGAGGACCGCGACTGGTTCGACCTCGGAGTCCTTGTGACGGTGCAGGGCAGGAAGGTCCCGTTCGACCACATCTTCACCGCGCTGGCCAAGGGCACCAAGAAGATCAAGCTGGTCGACAACAGCTACCTCTCCCTCGACCAACCCATTTTCGAGCAGCTTCGCGATCTCATCGACGAAGCCCGGATGCTGAACGAGTGGGAAACCGGGCTGCGGATCAGCCGCTACCAGGCAACGCTCTGGGCCGACTTCGAGGACCTTGCGGAGGAGACCGAGCAGGCCCAGGCCTGGCGTACCGCCGTCAACGGGTTGCTTGAGCTCACCGAGGTTGAACAAACACCCCTGCCCGCCGGGCTGCAGGCAACGCTGCGCCCCTACCAGGTTGAGGGATTTAATTGGCTCGCCTTCCTCTGGGCCCACGGGCTGGGCGGTGTGCTCGCGGACGACATGGGCTTGGGCAAGACGCTGCAGACGCTCGCACTGCTGACCCACGCCAAGCAGAGCGGCGAAAAGCGTCCTTTCCTAGTCGTCGCACCAACATCAGTGGTACCGAACTGGATGGCCGAGTCGCACAAATTCGCGCCCGGTCTCAACGTCGTGGGTATCGGTGATACCCAGGCGAAGAGCCGCACTCCGCTGGCCGATCAGGTGGAGGGGGCCGACGTCGTCGTTACTTCCTACACGCTTTTCCGGCTGGACACGGACGCCTACGGAGAGCAGGAATGGGCCGGGCTCATCCTTGATGAGGCCCAGTTCGTGAAGAACCATGCGGCGAAGGTGCACCGCTGCGCCAAGGAACTCGATGTCCCGTTCAAGCTCGCGATTACGGGCACACCGATGGAGAACAACCTGATGGAGCTGTGGTCGATGTTCAGCATCACCGCTCCGGGGTTGTTCCCCTCGTCGCGCGCGTTCACGGAGGAGTATCGAACACCGATCGAGAAGCAGGGCGACTCTGAGCGCCTGCAGCGGCTCCGACGCCGCATTCGCCCGCTGATGATGCGGCGCACCAAGGAAGCCGTCGCGTCTGACCTGCCGCCGAAGCAGGAGCAAATCCTCGCCGTCGAACTGCATCCACGCCACCGGAAGATCTACCAGACGCATCTGCAGCGGGAACGTCAGAAGCTGCTTGGCCTGATGGACGATCTGGACCGCAACCGGATGATCGTGTTCCGGTCGCTGACCCTGCTGCGGATGCTCAGTCTGGACGCCTCCCTCGTGGAACCCGAGTACGAGGGCGTTCCGTCAGCCAAGCTGGATGTGCTCTTCGAGCAGCTGGAAGATGTTCTGGCCGAGGGACACCGGGCGTTGGTGTTCAGCCAGTTCACGTCCTACCTGAAGCTGGCAGCCGCACGCCTGGAGCAGCATGGGGTCGAGTTCGCCTACCTCGACGGCTCCACCCGCAAGCGCGGCGAAGTCATCGAGGCATTCAAGAACGGCAAAGCGCCGGTGTTTCTGATCAGTCTCAAGGCCGGCGGGTTCGGGTTGAACCTGACGGAGGCCGATTACTGCTTCCTGCTGGACCCCTGGTGGAACCCGGCCAGCGAAGCCCAGGCCGTGGACCGTACGCACCGCATCGGGCAGACGAAGAACGTCATGGTCTACCGGATGGTTGCCCTCGACACTATCGAGGAAAAGGTGATGAAGCTCAAGGAGCAGAAGGCAAAGCTCTTCAACTCCGTGATGGACGACGACGCCGTCTTCAGTTCAGCGCTGACGGCAGAGGACCTCAGAGAACTGCTCGCGGGCTAGGCGTTCCTTCCTGCACGACTGTCTATGCGTCCGTCATGGGATGGCACCCTCCGTGGCAACTAAGGTTGCTGCATGATGGCCATAACCCATGCCCCCTCTGACCTTGTCGTAGCAGTCAGCGGAAACCCGACCGGAAAGCACTGCGACCTAGCGCTCGCGTAAACCGGCGGCTGTTCCTTCACTGAGCTTGAGCACATGGGAACAGGTAGATTCAGCAAAAGCGATGTCATGGGTTGCCATGACCAGAGTCCCGCCGCTCCGCAGGTGACGTCTGAGCATCTCCGCCATCAGCACCCGGCCGCGCAGATCAAGCCCTGCCGTGGGTTCGTCCAGGGCCCAGATGTCAGGACCGGTGGCCATCACCGACGCAAGTGCCAGGAGCCGACGATTGCGAAAGCAAAGGTCCTGCGGATGGGCATCCACCATGTCCGCCAGTCCCACGTCGCTCAACGCCTGAAACGCGAGGCGCTCCGCTTCCTTCAAAGACCTGCCGGTTGCGCGGGGACCGTAGGCAACCTCCCGCAGTGCGGTGCGCTCAAACAACTGCTGATCCGTGTCCTGGAACAGATAGCCGACGGTCGCGGCAAGTGCTCCGGGGGTCCGCCTGGCAATGTCCTGTCCGTGAATTCGAACCCGACCGGCGGAAGGTTTCAGCAGGCCGTTCAGGTGCTGAAGCAGCGTCGACTTCCCGGACCCGTTCGGGCCAAGCAACGCAACAGCTTCTCCGCGACGGACTTTCAGGCTCCCCACCGAGAGGACGACGTCGTCATCGTAGGTGAAAACGACGTCGTCAACCTCGATAACCTGCTCGACTGCTGCCGGAAAGCACTGGTAATCCGGCCCAACGAAGCCATCCTCTGCCGTGCCAATGCCGCGAGATCTCAACCCGGCAGTCGGTACCGCACTGCCTCGGCCGTCGAACACAACGGTGCCATCGGCCAGGGCGATCACGTGGTCAAGCGTCTCATAACCGTCCGGAAGCAAAGGCTCGAACTGCAGGACAGCGGTCCCGCGACCCCGCAAGCCGACGAGAACGTTCCAAATCTCCTCCCGACCTGCTGCGTCCAGCCCCTTGAACGGCTCATCGAGCACCAGTACATCAGGATTGCCCACTACGGCAGAAGCGATGCACACTCGCTGCAGTTCACCTCCGGACAACCGGCGTGGGTCGCGGTCAAGCAATCCCGTCAAACCGATGCGTTCAGCGGTATCGGATACGAGCCTGCGCATCTCGTCAACCGGGACGCCGCGGTTCGCCAGACCGAAGGAAATTTCCTCACCCACGGTCGCGCAGACCATGGAGAGCTGTGCGTAGGCGTTCTGGCCGACGTAACCCACCCGCGCTCCCCAGGCGGCGGCGTCAATACGCGGATCGGACTCCGAACCATTGAACCGCAACAGTTCGTCGCCGACCGTCAGTGATCCGAGGAACCGTTGCCCCTGGCCGGCCTCGAATTGCCCTGCCAGCAGGCGGGCCAGCGAACTCTTCCCCGAGCCGGATGCGCCGGCCAGGAGCACGTGCTCACCCGAGCGTACGGTGAGTTTCAGGTCTGCCAGGCCGGCGCCGTCGTCGTACGCGAAACTGCGGAGGTCAACGGAGATCATGTCGCATACCACCAGACGACGAAAACGACGACGACGGCGAGCATCACCCAACGCACCGTCCGCTGGGCGGGCGTGTCGGTATCGGTACGGTAGCTGGTCCGTGGAGACGTACGGGCAAAGCCGCGTGCATCGAGCATACGGGAACGATCCGCCGCGTCCACCAACAGGCCGGAGATGAGCGGCCGTCCCACCATTACCAGGGCTCGCAACCGCGAGACCGGATTGTGTGCGACCTGCAGCCCCCGTGCCTGCTGCGCCCGGGTGATTTGGCCGGCCCGCTCCGAAATCATTGGCGCCAGCCCTATGGCTGCTCCGAGGATGAAGACGAGTTTGCGGTTCCATCCACGGTGGGTCATGGTCGCGAGAAGTTCGGCGACATCAATGGAGAGCGCCGCGGTGAGCAGCACGCCGACGAATGCCGCCACCCGGCTTGCGAGCGAAAGCGCCACGAAAAGACCCTCCTCGGTCACAGCCGCAACACCCAAATCGACCAGGACCGTGCTGCCCTCAGGATAGAACAACCCGTGCAGCAGGAAGATGAACAGGACCATCGGCCCAACGAGCACACCGAATACCACGCCGATTTGTTGTGTATGCCCCGAAACAAGTACCAACGGCAATACGAGGAAAAGCAGGACGGCCGTGGAGAAACGCCAGTCGTCCACGACGAGTACCAGCACCACCAGAAGCGCTGCAGCAGTCAACTCAGTGAGCGGGTTGAAGGTCCTTCGCCGAATCCGCACCCGCTAGTTCCTTCCAGGTGAACTCTCAGTCAGCGCCGGTGCTGTCCGTCCGAGGAGGACGCGATGCTTGCGCACGAACGGGAACGAGTTACGCGTTCGGCGCGGAAGCGCGTAAACAATCAGCGCAACCACCGTGAAGATGATCAGCTTGTCGATGGTGTCCGATGTCAGTCCCTGCTTGGTTGCCGCTACCAGCAGGGTGTCCCCCATGGCGCGGAACGCGGCGACAATGGCGTTGGTACCGGCTGTACCGGCAGCTCCAAACATGAACGCTGCAACCGGTGCAGCAAGCAGACCGCCGATCACGCCGGTCAGCAGGCCTGCGATCGGCGCGAAATAAACACGGCGAAACATCCCATACCGTGCGGCGAGTCCAGCGAGTATTCCGATAGCGGCAGATCCGGCAGCGAAAGGCAGTGCAAACGGGTTGAACAGTCCCCACAAGGCGTTGCTGAGTACACCCGTTGCGGCCCCTGCCGCCGGCCCTGCCATTACTGCCACAAGTACGGTGCCCAGGGCATCGAGGTAGATCGGTAGGCCGAGACTTCCGGCGAGCTGGCCGAAGGAGATGTTCAGAGCGATCCCGAGCGGCATAAGTGCCAGCGACTGGGTTCTCAGACCCGGCAGTACCCCGGCCACCATCAGTGCGCCGCCGCCCAGGAATCCGAGGAGCGTGATCAGGGCTGCCGCACTGTTGACCCCGCCCGCTACCTCTGCCGGCTGCACTAGAACGAGATAGAGATACGTCGCAATGATGAGCGCAGCACCGGCCAGTAGGAGCAGGCGGCGCGACCTCGGGGCAGCGACATCAGCGGGCAGTGTGAGTGAGGAGGTCATGGGGGTTCCTTGCGCAGGGCGAAGCGATGTAGGTGGAAGCGCACCTCATGTCACCTCGGCGCAGACCGGCGTAAATCCCGGCAGTCCAACAGTTTACCCGGCGCCCTGCTTTAGCCGGGACTGCCAGGGTAGGTTCCTGATTTCGTCCCCCGGGAAAGCGTTGCGATCCGCTCGATCATCAGTTCGAAGACAGCTTCAGGGTCATTACCGGTGACCACCCGCGCGTTCGGTGGGAGCTTGCGGAAGCCGGCGAAGTCGCCCACTGTCTGCGCGAAGGTCAGTGCCGACTCGGTTTCGACGTCGACATGGGCCTTTCGGGTTTCGAACGGCGTTTCGCCGGTGGCGACCATCGCGGCGAAAAGGTCGTGGAGGTGGGCGATGTAACCCTGGTCGTGCTGCCGGTGGAACTCCATGTAGAAGCGAAGCGCGTCGGACATGCACGCTATCACCGGATTTGCGGACGTACTGCGTAACCCCGCCGGGTCCTCGTCGCGCAGCAGTTCGGGTTTCGCTCCGGCCGCAATTGAGAGTCGGCGCAGGTGCTCGGGCGTGCACTCGATCCGCTCGGTGCTCTCCAAAGCGCAGATGATCGGCAGCTTGTCCTCCTGCACACCGTTGTACGCGGCATAGACTTCCCGGGCCGCGTGCGGGTCTACGTGGGTATTCCACTCCGCAACCGGCGTGGTGTTGCCCCGATAGTTGAAGGACCCACCCATGATCACCAGCCCCTTGAGCAGCTGCGGGAGGTTCGGTTCCTCGCGGATCGCCAGAGCCAGGTTGGTGAGGGGGCCCGTGACCAGGCCGGTGATTTCGCCCGGATTTTCCCGTGCGGCCCGAACCCACAGCTCGACGCCGGTGCGCGCCGACACCCGCTGCTGCGCCTGTGGCAGGACGGCGTAGCCCAGGCCCTGATCGCCGTGGGTTTCCTCGGTGGTCAGAAGCGGAACCTCGAGCGGGGTTTCCCTCCCGACTGCGACCTCGACCCCGGAAACGCGGGCGAGTTCGAGCAGGGCGAGCGTGTTTGCGGCGACCTGCCGGGCCGACACGTTCCCGGCCGTGCAGGTGATCCCCTCCAGGCGGATGTCCGGCACGGCGAACAGATAAAGGAGCGCAACGGCGTCGTCAATTCCCGTATCAACGTCAAGAAGAAGCCGCGGCTGATCAGTCATCCGTTCACCGTAGCAAGCACGGCAAACCACCATCCAGGGGTGCTAAGCGCTCAGACGCCCCTTGTTCGCCGCGTGGGTGATTTCGTCATTCCGGCTGTGATTGACCACCGGGCCTGTCCCTGCGATTTCCCGCATGAGCTCGATACCCTCGATTGCTGCCTGTTTGGTGGGAAAGTAGGCGGAGACCGCAATCAGTGTGCCGTCGCCTGACATCAGTTTGAGCCGGTATCCGTGGTCGTGTGCATCCACCAGCTTGAAGTATCCGGACACTCTCTTACCTCCTTGTAAGGTTGCCTCAACTCTTCCAATGGTAGTAAGCAACCTTGGCATCCGGTTAGTCTTCGCTGGTCACGATTCGGCGACGGACGCTCAGCAGTTCAAGCTCCGGCCGGGCCGCCACAAAGCGTTCCACGGCATCGAGCACCTCCACAAGGTGTTGCCGGTCCGCGCCCACCAGCCCCACCCCGATTCCCGCCCGGCGATGCAGGTCCTGGTGCTCGACCTCCGCCACCGAGACGTCAAATTTTCGCCGCACTTCGGCCAGGACAGGCCGGACCACCGATCGCTTCCCCTTCAGGGAATGCACGTCGCCCAGCAGAACGTCGAACTCTGCGAAGCCCACCCACATCATGCGCCCTGGCTCGCGGCGAGCGAAGCAACCAACGACGACGGCGAGTGCCTGGCGACGAAGGACAGCACCTTATAGCGCCGGCTGGGAATCGAGACGGCCTTTCCTGCGGCCAGATCCTTGAGTGCTGACTCCACCACCGCTTCAGGGTGGAGCCACATCCATCTGGGCACCGTGGTCTTGTCCATTCCCATACGGTCGTGGAACTCGGTATGCACAAAGCCGGGGCAGAGAGCCGTCACCTTCACCCCCCGCTTGCGGTATGCGAAGTTCGCCCAGCGGCTGAAGCTGATCACGGCCGCCTTCAGTGCGCCGTAGGTGCTGCGCGGGGTAAATCCGGCAACGCTCGCCACGTTGATGATCCCACCGGATCCGCGCTCCAGCATTCCCTGCAGGACTGCGTGGCTGAGGGCAAGCGGGACATTCAGCAGGATGGTCGCGAGCTTCATCTCATCCTCGAGTGAATTATCCGTGAATGATTTCGGCAGCCCGTAACCGGCATTGTTGACGAGCAGGGATACCGGCTCGGCACTCTGCCGCAGCCGGTCGAGGACCCGGGTGACGCCGTCGTCGATGTGCAAGTCAGCCTGCAGAACTTCAACGTTCACACCCCAGCGGGAGCGCAACTGCCCGGCCTTTTCCTCCAGCCTCGGAAGGTCCCGCGCGACGAGCACCAGCGAGTGCCCGCGGGACGCCAGCTGTTCGGCGAACCCGGCGCCGATACCAGCGGTTGCTCCGGTGATCAGGGCGGTTCCGTCAGGCAGTTCTGTCATGAAGTTTCCTTATCCACAATCGCAGTCCGGCAGTAAAATGAAAGTGCTGGTTGAGCGCCAGATGTGCTCCTCCAACGGCGGTGCCCTGATGCGCCTTTCCCGACGTGTCGAGCACAGCGAAGAGTCATACTCACACACTAGGAGGGGAGATGACTACCGCATCACACCACGCACATGATTTTCATGTGACTCGCGACCACGTTCGCAGCGCCGCGATGGGGATGGGAGTAGTTTTTCTGCTGGTGGGGATTCTCGGAATGATTCCGGGCATCACCACACAATACGGAGGCATGGCATTTGCGTCCGGTTCGGAAGCGCTGCTGTTCGGCGCATTCCAGGTGTCCGTGTTGCTCAACCTGGTGTACATGGCCATGGGTGCTGCCGGGATCTGGATGAGCCGCGGGATTATGAGTGCACGCAATTTCCTGATGGGAAGCGGTGTGGTGCTCCTGGTCATGTGGCTCTACGGCCTGATCGTCGGCGATTCGGTGGCCAACGTACTGTCCACCAACGCCTCGACGAACTGGCTGAACCTGATCCTCGGCATCATCGCAGTGGGCCTGGGTGTTGCCTACGCCATGCGCCATCGTGGAGGTGACGCCGTCCGGTAGCCATGCCCGCTCCACTACAAGGTCGCCCCGCCCGAGCTTTCGGACGGGGCGTTTGTTGTACGTCTGGAATGTTTGTCCATTCTGGTGATTTATCCGTTCACTGAGCCTAAACTGGCTGCGAGGCCGTCCCGGCTGACATGTGTGTGCTGTTGGCCCTTCCGCCTTCTACGAAGGACGTCCAATTGCGGACGCCCTCTCATCTCGAAAGGGAACACCATGTCAGGAAACAGAGCAGTTGCCTACAAAAGTCCGGGGAAAGTCGAGTTGATCGACACGGACTACCCCACCTTCGAACTGAAGGACGGTCCAGGCGTCAACCCGGACAACATAGGCCGCCAAGTTCATCACGGGGTCATCCTCAAGACCGTTGCCACGAACATCTGCGGCTCCGACCAGCACATGGTTCGCGGACGGACAACCGCGCCTCCGGATCTGGTGCTCGGCCATGAGATAACGGGCGAAGTTGTGGAAGTGGGCCGTGACGTCGAGTTCATCAAGGAGGGGGACATCTGTTCTGTGCCCTTCAATATCGCCTGTGGCCGGTGCCGAAACTGTAAGGAACGGAAGACCGGAATCTGCCTCAATGTGAACCCCGACCGGCCCGGCAGCGCGTACGGGTATGTGGATATGGGCGGCTGGGTGGGCGGCCAGGCCGAGTATGTGCTTGTTCCTTATACGGATTGGAACCTGCTCAAGTTCCCGGACCGGGACCAGGCGTTGGAAAAGATCATGGATCTCACCATGCTCTCTGACATATTTCCAACCGGCTTCCACGGAGCCGTAACTTCAGGAGTAGGTGTTGGCTCGACTGTGTATGTTGCCGGTGCGGGTCCGGTTGGGCTTGCGGCCGCCGCATCCGCTCAGCTGCTCGGTGCCGCCGTCGTCATCGTCGGAGATCTCAACGAGGACCGGCTTGCCCAGGCACGCACCTTCGGGTGCGAAACCGTCAATATCTCCAAAGGTGACCCGAAGGACCAGATCGAGCAGATCCTCGGTGTCCCGGAAGTCGATTGCGGTGTCGATGCCGTCGGCTTCGAAGCGCGCGGCCACGGCGACGACTCCTCCCATGAGGCTCCGGCCACTGTGCTGAACTCGCTGATGTCACTGACAACTGCCGGCGGTGCTTTGGGGATCCCCGGGCTGTACGTCACCGGCGACCCAGGCGGCATCGACGAAGCCGCCAAGGTGGGGTCGCTCTCGCTGTCCCTCGGTACGGGATGGGCCAAGTCCTTGTCCTTCACCACAGGGCAGTGCCCGGTCATGAAGTACAACCGGGGCCTGATGATGGCGATCCTGCACGAGCGGGTTCAGATAGCCAAGGCTGTCAATGCAAAAGCGATCCCGCTCGACGACGCCCCTCGCGGTTACGAGGAATTCGACAAGGGAGCAGCGACGAAATACGTGCTGAATCCGAACGGCTACCTGGCAGCCTAAAGCGCAGGATCGCGCCCCTGCGCGGTTTGTCGCCGCGCAGGGGCCTACACAACGTGATCTCCAGAGCACATCAATCGAACACTGAGGCACCGATGTAGGGAGCGAGCCGCGCTTTCTGCTGATCGGTGATCCTGAGCAGGGCCCCGCTGGTTCCGTCCACGAAGGCGAGAACGGTCTCGGCCTTGACGCAGATCCGGCCCGTCACGGGATCGTGGATGCGGTAGGAGATGGCAAGGCTGGCTGGCTTGACCTGCCCAATCCACACCTCAATTTTCAGCGGGATGTTGCGGTAATCCAGGGTGGCCGTGTACTTGATCCGGTGCTCCACGACCAGGGCCTGCACTCCCTGATCAACTGAGGAGAATAGCGCCACCGGCGGATCTTCGCCCAGACCGCCGGTGCCTCCGGGCGGACCGAAGGCGTGAATACGGGCTTCTTCCAGAAGCCGCGCCACTTCGACGTTGTTGATGTGCCCGTAGGCATCCATGTCACCCCACCTCATAGGAATTTCACAGGTGATTATCTGGTGCGCATCCATTCTTATGTTCTACAGTGGTCGACGGGGTTTCTACCACTCGAAAAGCCGAGCCCGCGATGCGCGTTCGTCAAGCACCGCCACATCTCGATTTGGCAACGATTGGAAAACCCTCTACCTTTGATAAGGAACCCGTTCAGGGACACAAAGCAGACGCATGGTGCGCCTGCCACATATATGCCCGGTGCTGCCCCTCCACCGCACGTTGCTCGTCCGGCAGACACCACAAAAGACCACATAATCAGTCAAGGGTGAGCAACGGCGCAAAGACGTCCGGGGACGGAACGAGTGCAGGTGGCCTTCTGGAGCATCGTACCCCCATGAAGAACCAGAAACTTAGCCTTAACGCGCGCCGCGGCCTTGCAGCTGCCGCCCTCGTCGGCGTCGGTCTCGGTGCATCCGCCGGCGCAGCAAACGCTGCCCCCGCCAGCACCTGGGACGCCCTTGCACAGTGCGAAAGCGGTGGCAACTGGGCCATCAACACCGGCAACGGATTCTCCGGCGGCCTGCAGTTCACCCCGTCCACCTGGGCTGCCTTCGGTGGCCAGGGTGCTCCCCAGAACGCCAGCCGTGAGCAGCAGATCGCTGTTGCCGAGCGTGTTCTCGCCGGACAGGGCTGGGGCGCATGGCCCGCCTGCTCCGCAAAGCTTGGCCTGACCGCCGGCGCCAACCCCACCCCTATCCCGGCTGCACCGGCTCCGGCACCCGTCCAGGTGCAGGCAGCACCGCAGGTTCAGGTGCAGGCTGCACCGCAGGTACAGGTACAGGTACAGCCGCAGGCTCCGGCTCCTGTTGTTGAAGCCCCGGCACCGGTTGTCCAGGCTCCCGTTGTCGAAGCTCCCGCAGCCAGCGGCGAGACCTACACCATCCAGTCCGGTGACACCCTCAGCACCATCGCTGACAAGCTGGGCGTCGAAGGCGGCTGGCAGGCTCTGTACGAGCTCAACGCCGACACCCTCATCCACGCCGACCTCATCTTCACCGGCGACGTACTCCAGCTGCCTGCCTAACAGGCTTCAGCTTCAAAGGGACCCCGCAACGGCTTCGTTGCGGGGTCCCTTTGCGTCTGCGGGCGGCAGCCCACTCGCTGAGTGCTGAGATAATCGCCTTAAACTGAGGCTATTCGGCGATTATCTCAGCACTCAGCGGTCGTTTGATTAGTCTTTCGGCACAAGACCGGCCGCCCGGAGCGCCTCCGCCATCGCCCCGTTTGCCGGAGCGGGCTTCGCGCCACCGCGAGAACCGTTACCGCCGGGCCTGCCCGATTCGCCCGGCTTGGCGTCACCGCTTCGGGCGCCGTTACCGCCGGGCTTACCGGAAGAACGACGACGCCGGTCCTCCCCTCCCCCGCGCGACTCACGTCCGGGCTGCCCGCTGTCGCCGCTCCGCCCGGAGCCGGACCGTCCAGGCCGCCCCGCGCCGTCGTCGTCCAGGCGGAGCGAAAGAGAAATCCGCTTGCGGTCCGGATCAGCCTCGATCACCCTCACCTTGACCACCTGACCGGACTTCACAATCTCGTGCGGGTCGCTGACGAACCGGTTTGCCATTGCGGAGACGTGAACCAGCCCGTCCTGATGCACTCCAACATCGACGAACGCCCCGAATGCGGCAACGTTGGTCACCACGCCGTCAATGATCATCCCTGGACGCAGGTCGGAAATCTTCTCGACGTCGGCGAAGGACGCCGTTACGAAGGCAGGCCGCGGGTCGCGTCCCGGCTTCTCAAGCTCCGCGAGGATGTCCTGAAGCGTGGGCAACCCGATCGCGTCGTCCACGTACCGGGCGAGGTCCAGCGAGCGGAGCGACCCGCCGGCGTCGTCCACCATGCGTCGCGCCACCGGGTAAGCCTCCGGGTGCACGCTGGAGGCGTCCAAGAGTTCGTCGCCACCGGCGATCCGCAGAAAGCCGGCGCACTGCTCGAACGCCTTCGCGCCCAGCCGCGGCACATTCAGCAGGTCAGCGCGCCGGGCGAAGGGACCGTGCTGATCCCGGTGCGCCACGATGTTCCCGCTCAGCAAAGTCCCGACGCCGGCAACCCGGGTCAGCAGCGACGGAGACGCCGTATTCACATCCACGCCGACAGCGTTCACGCAGTCCTCGATCACTGCATCGAGCGAGCGCTCAAGTTTGGTCGGCGTGACATCGTGCTGGTACTGGCCAACTCCGATCGACTTCGGATCGATCTTCACGAGCTCCGCCAGTGGATCCTGCAGCCGCCGCGCGATGGACACCGCTCCGCGCAGCGACACATCAAGCTCGGGCAGTTCAGCGGACGCGAGCGCCGAGGCTGAGTACACGGACGCCCCCGCCTCCGAGACCACGAGTTTCTGCAGCGTCCGGTCAGGCAGCAGCGAGATCAGTTCGGACGCCAGTTTGTCTGTCTCCCGCGAAGCCGTGCCGTTTCCGATGGCAATGAGTTCGACGCCGTGGCTCGCAACCATGCGCGAGAGCGTCGCCAACGAGTCATCCCACTTCCTGGCCGGCGCGTGCGGGTAGATCGTTGAGGTCTCGAGGACCTTGCCCGTGCCATCGACGACGGCGACCTTCACTCCCGTCCGCAGACCGGGATCCAGCCCGATGGTCGTTCGGCTGCCGGCGGGGGCAGCGAGCAGCACGTCCCGCAGGTTCGCGGCGAACACGCGCACCGCTTCCGTTTCGGCGTCCATGAACAAGCGCACCCGCAGGTCGATCGAAAGCTTCGCGAGCAGGCGCCGCCAGGCCTGCTGCACGGTCTGCATCAGCCACGCGTCGGCAGGACGGCCGTGGTCCGCTATGCCAAGGAACGCGGCTACCGAGTTCTCGAAGCGGCGCCGGGCGCGGAGAGCGGCGTCGTCGTCGTCGTTCGCTTCTCCCTCCACCAGCGCCAGTTGCAGCACACCCTCCTTCTCGCCGCGTAGCAGCGCAAGCACGCGGTGGGACGGCATGGCGGAGGGCGACTGGGAGAAGTCGAAGTAGTCGGCGAACTTCTGGCCCTCGGCTTCCTTTCCAGCCACAACCTGGGATCGCAGGCGGCCCTGCTTCCAAAGTCGCTCGCGGAGATCGTCGAGGAGGTCAGCATCCAACCCCGCGCGCTCCACGAGGAGCGCACGCGCACCGGCGAGGGCGTCCTCACCGGTGGCGACGGCGTCGTTCAGGTAGCGCGCCGCCTCCGCGGAGGGATCCAGCGACGGGTCTGCGAGCAGGCTGTCGGCCAGCGGCTCGAGGCCCGCCTCGCGGGCGATCTGCGCCTTGGTGCGCCGTTTGGTCTTGAATGGGAGGTAGATGTCCTCCAGCCGAGCCTTGGTGGCGGCGCCGACGACGGCGGCACGCAGCTCATCCGTGAGCTTGCCCTGCGCCTCGATCGCCTCGAGCACAGCGGCGCGACGGTCCTGAAGTTCGCGCAGGTAGCGAAGGCGCTCTTCCAGCTCACGCAGTTGGGCGTCGTCGAGCGTGCCGGTGACTTCCTTGCGGTAACGGGCAATAAAGGGAACGGTTGAGCCGCTGTCGAGGAGTTCGACGGCGGCCTTTACCTGCCACTGCTGGACGCCGAGTTCTTCTGCGAGTTGTTCGAACAGGGTTGGGCAGGACGTAACTGGTGCGATCACGCCTGCCATTGTTGCATCAAGTGAGCGGGTCCGGTGCTTGCCTGTCGCTAACGCCGCTCCTGCGTGTGGGACTTGTTGTAGAGCCGGAGGGTGAGGCCGGAGTCCACCAGCAGCGTTTGTCCGGTGACGCCGCGGGCCGCGTCCGAGAGAAGAAACACCGCGGCGTCGCCCATGTCGCGTCCTTCCATGAGGCGGTTGAGCACCTGGAAGTCGTTTATTTCCCTGTCCACAAGCTTCCGGTGTTCATCGGAGTATTCCTCCGGAAGGCCGGCCCCGCCTTCGGAGGGAACGTACCCGGGCGCTACCGCATTGCAGCGAACGCCGGACGCACCGAGGTCAATCGCGATTCCGCGGGTCAGCCCCTCAACGGCTGCCTTTGCGGCGGCGTAGATGGCGAAGCCCTCGGTTGTGGCAGTCCCATGCACCGATGAAACATTGACGATCGACCCGGCGGCGTCCCGCTGGAGCAGCTGCCGCGTGAAGGCACGGCACATGAGCCAGGTGCCGCGGACGTCGATGTCATGGACGCGGTCATACTCCGAGACGTCCACGTCGTAGAAGGGTTTGACCAGTCCGATCCCGGCGCTGTTGATGAGCGCATCCAAGGGACCTGCTTCTTCGAAGACGCGCTCTACCTGGTCTTCGTCGGCAATGTCGCCGACCAGGCACCGGACCTGCGGGAAAGCCTCGGAAAGCCGTTGGGCATTGTCCGGCGAGAGGTCCACGCCCACCACCTGCGCGCCCGCAGCGAGCGCCGACTCGACCATCCCGCGGCCGATGCCGAGCCCGCCGGCTCCGGTGATCAGGACCGAACGACCCTCAAGACTGGCTAGCGTCACGGCGAACTCTTTCCTCACGTTTGTCGATCAGCAGCGTGCTGACACCTGAGACGTTAACCGATGAGGGGCGTATGAATCGAATCAGGCAGAAGGAACCCCGGTACTACGCGCAGCCCTCGCGGGTCAGCTCGATCACGAGCGGGTGCGTCCCGGCGAACTCCTGGCCGCCGGTCGAATAAGCCACGTCGATCCCCTGCGCGGTTCCGGCCTCAGCACCCTCCGCGATGGAGATCGAAACAACCAGGTTCACGTACTCGTGAGTGGTGATGTCGTAACCGTTGGCTGGAACGGGAACCACCGGCCCGGCGGGCTCAGCCTCCGGAGTAACAGGTGCAGCCTCGGCACTGTGCGTACCGTGGCCGGCCTCGTCGCCTCCGTGCGCCTTATGGTGGCCTTCCCGGTTCGCCGTTGAGATCTCAGCCTTGACCAGCGTGAGTCCCTGCGGGTCGGCCAGCGACACCTCGTCGATGGTGAAGGTTTCGAGCGCCTCGTTGTGAACCAGCACCGTGAATTCCTGGTACCCAACCGGCGGCTGTGCGGTGCAGAGATTTGCACCATTCTCGGCCAGGTTCAGTGGATCATCGCCGAAATCTTCAGGCGTTTGCTGGACCGAACTGACGTTCTGCTGCTCCTCGCGCGGCGAATTGACGTTCAGCGGATTCGCTTCCACGGCCATGCACCCGCTGGTCAGGATGGCCACCAGCAACGCACCACCTGTCAAAGCTGCCGATCGAACTGCCACGAAAGTCCACATCCTCAGGGTTTCGGTATCAGGCCGCAGCGGAGCGGCCCGGGAATACTTACCCTGTATTCGGAGGCACAGCTCACATGGTTTGGTGGCCACGCCGCTGCTACTCGTACAGGATGTACTCCGGCTGCGGCGTCAACGCCAGGACCTCGGCGGGCGTCATCAGGGGACCGAGCTTCACGTCCTCCTCGAAAAAGAGCTTGAAGCCGGCGTGGATGTTCGGCGACAGATCTGTCATCAGCGCATTGTAGGTTTCGATCTTCATGCCCGCTGACCCAATGCCGTCAACGCTCTTGATCACTTCGACGCCCTCGTACTCCTGGATCGCCGCCTCATTGGAGACAACACTGGCCGAGACCTGGTGAAAAACGAGAGGCTTCTGCGGAAGGTTCTCCTCCTGCACTATTCCGTCGAGGTAAGCGGCAATCGCGTTGATCTCCTCGCCTGTGGTGTGTCCGTAGGAGACTCCCGGCAGCTGGTCGGCGTTGATGTCCCATTCGGGATCCAGCGCGACGCTCACATCGGGTTCCTTCAACCACTTCTCGAGCGAGCGGACCTCTTCCTCCATGCTCGAGCGGCCCGGCTGCACGTTAAGCAGCAGAATGCCGTCATGCCTGCGGGCAGCCTCAAGGTAATCGGCAATGATCTCGTCCGATGCCCGGGCGCGGAAGGCCCCGTCCTCGCCGGGAGCCGCCTGCACGACGACGGCGATCAGTTCCAGCACCGGCAGCACCGTCCGGCCTTCCGCCAGTTGCGCTCCGAGGTCCTCGATCTCGGCAACCCGCTCATCAATAGCGCCGATTCCCAGCCTGCCGAGCGCCGGCGAGTACGGATGCCCGCTGAATCCCACCAGCCGACACTCCGGGAAGAGTTCGACGCCGCCGCGCGGCAGTTCGAGCTGAACCGGAGTGGGTGAGGGCGTCGGCGAGGGAGTTGGCGACGGCGTGGGTGTCGGTGAGGGCGCCGTCGTCGTCGTTTGTGGAGATGTTGCCGAGGACGGCGCCGTGGGACTGGAATCTGACAGATCCGTGGAACTGCAGCCCGCGACGAGCAGCGTCATCGCAAGGATGACCGCCGCGGATACGGGCCGTGCCCTCAAGGACTTCTTCATCCCTCTACGCTACCGCCATCTTCACGCGCTGAAGCGGTACGTGACACCTAGTAAATCTAACAATCAGTATGCTTCGTATTGTGTTCGGTCAGCGGCTCACCTAAGAATGAACTATGACAGTGCTGATGAGGTCCCTCGAAACCGCAGTTCCGACAACCGTCATGGTCCAATCCGTAGTGCGGGATGTTTTCGCTGCTCAGCCGGGCCTGAACCGTCTCGGGAAGCGGCTGGTCACAGCGGCCTTCGACTCCTCCGGCATCGATACCCGCTACACCGCCGTCGATGAGCTGACCCTCGAGCGGCATAACGAGGAGCCGCTGTTCTTCGACTCCGACACCATGACGATCCTCAGCCCGGGCACAAAGGCGCGCAACGAGGTCTACGCCGAGCAGAGCACCAAGCTCTTCATCGAGGCGGCGCAGAAGGCACTCGACGCCGCAGAGGGTGTGCGTGCGGAAGACGTCACGCATGTCGTCACCGTGTCCTGTACCGGTTTCTTCAACCCGGGGCCGGACTACAAGATTGTGCGTGCGCTCGGCTTGAACGCGTCCGCCCAGCGCTTCCACTTGGGATTCATGGGATGTTACGCGGCTTTCCCGGCACTGCGCGCCGCGAAGTCGTTCTGCGACGCGGATCCGAACGCCGTGGTCCTGGTGGTGAGCACCGAGCTGTGTTCGCTGCACGTGCGGTCCTCCAACAATCCGGACACCATTGTGGGTACGTCGCTCTTCGCCGACGGCGCCGCCGCCGCGATCATCAGCGCCCGCACAGACATTCCGCGTCCCGAGGGCAGCCTGCTGAGCCTGGACTTCTTCGAGACCACGCTCACACCGGTCGGCGAAGAGTCCATGGCGTGGAACATCGGCGACGAGGGTTTCGAGATGGTGCTCGGGACATACGTGCCGCACATCATCGACGAGCACATCGTCGAAGCCCTTCGCCCCCTGCTGGAGCGGGACGAGTCGCTGATCGGAAAGGAATACCGCGACATCGAGCACTGGGCCATCCACCCCGGCGGCCGCAGCATCCTCGACAAGGTACAGGCCAAACTGAAACTCAGCGACGACCAGTTGATCCCCGCCCGCGAAACCCTCCGCAACTACGGCAACATGAGCAGCGCCACCGTGATGTTCGTTCTGAAGCACATCCTCGAGCAGCCAACAGTGCAGGTCAACGAGCGTATCTGCTCCATGGCCTTCGGGCCGGGCCTCACCGTCGAAACCGCCCTGCTCACCAAGACATGTTCCTGAGCCACCGGGACCTTGACGCCGTCGAGGAGATGGACAAACCCGGCTGCGATCCCGCCGCGCTCGACCGCACGTACGCGCAGTTCAGCCTCGTCAACCGCTTCGTTGCAGGCTGGCGCCGCACGTGGGAACGAAAGGTGCGTCCGGTGCTCTCAACCACGCGCACCAACACACTGCTGGACATCGGCTCCGGGGGCGGCGACGTTCCGCGGGCCTTTGCCCGCTGGGCGTTGCGCGACGGCATCCGGCTCACCATCACGGCCATCGACCCGGACGAGCGAGCCTTCGCCTTCGCCAAACGTCGGCACGACAATGAGCCAGCGCCGGGACTCACCTTCCGGCGCGCGTTCAGTTCGGAGCTGGTGGCGAAGGGGGAACAGTACGACGTCGTCACCTCCAACCATGTGCTGCATCACCTCAGCCCCGACGAGCTGGGCGGCCTGCTTCGCGACTCCGAGCTGCTCAGCACACGACTTGCCCTGCACAGCGATATCGAGCGGACAAGGATCGGATACCCGCTCTTCTCACTCGCCACGCTTCCGTTTCTCGGATCCTATATCCGCGAAGACGGGCTGACGTCGATCCGGCGTAGCTACCTCGCGAGGGAACTGCGCGGCGTCGCACCGGAGGGTTGGCGCGTGGAACGGCAGTTCCCGTTCCGGAACCTGCTGGTGCGCCGTGCCTGACGTCGTCGTCGTTGGTGGTGGGCCCGTTGGGCTTTTCGCCGGGATCCTGCTGGCGCAGGCCGGGGTGGACGTGCAGGTACTGGAACGCCGGCTTTCACGGAGCAATCACTCCCGTGCGATCGGCATTCATCCGCCCGCACTGGGTGTGCTGGAAGCGGCCGGAGTTGCGGAGCAGCTGATCGCTGAAGGTGTCCGGATTCCGGGTGGCGTGGCGCGCAGCAGGGGACGGAAGATCGCGGAGTTGTCCTTCGACTGTGTTCCGGGAAGGCACCGCTATGTACTGGCAATTCCACAGGAGCAAACCGAACGGATCCTCGCCGGGCGGCTTGCCCAGCTCGCGCCGGATGCGCTGCAGCGCGGAGCGGGCGTGGAATCCGTGCACGACCTCGGGGGCGAAGCACTCACGCTCACTTCCGCCGGGACATACCGTTCACAGCTGGTGATCGGAGCCGACGGCGCGCGCAGCACCGTCCGCGGCGCCGCGGGGATCGGGGCACCCGTGCGGCCATACGCGGATGCCTATGTGATGGGTGATTTCGCGGACGCCACCTGCGACGGCAGCACCGCGGCGCTTTACCTTGAGCCGGACGGGATTGTGGAGTCGTTTCCGCTGCCCGGTTCGGTACGGCGCTGGGTAGTGCGGATGCCGGCGCTCGTGGACTCCCCCACCGCGGCTACCGTCGCTGACCTGGTGGCTCAACGGACAGGCGTTTCCGTGGATCCGGACGGCAACACGATGCTGAGCTCCTTCGAAGTGCGGCGCCGCATCGCGGACCGGTTCGTGCGGGGGCGCATCGCGTTGATCGGCGATGCCGCCCATGAGGTCTCACCGATCGGCGGCCAGGGCATGAATCTCGGCTGGCTCGACGCCGCACACCTGGTTCCGCTGATGGTCGCCTCGCTTGCCGGTCGCGACGTGGGCCTGGAGCTGCGCCGCTTCAACAGCGAACGACGCCGGGCAGCCGTTGTCGCGTCTCGCCAGGCCCACGTCAACATGCTGCTGGGACGGCCGATGCCGCCGTCGTTATTGTCCGCCCGCAACCGGATCCTGAGCCAGGTGGCAGGAATTCCGGCAGTACACGACGCCGTGGCACGCACGTTCACGATGCACTGAGGGGTTGTGCCCGGCTCCTCGACCGCCGACCTAGCGTCCCTGGACTTGCGCGAGCAGGTCCTCGAACGGGGCCGACGCCTGCAGACCGTCCGGGCGACGCGCCGTCGTCGTGCCCGCCACCATGCCGGCGAGCTCCGATGCGGCGCGGGTTACGCGCTGGTCGAGCGCCGGCGCGCCCTGCGTGCCGGATCCCCAGTCCTCCGGAGCGGCGTAGACGGCTGTCGGCGCCACGCGTGCGCGCAGGTAGCTGAAGAGGGGACGCATTGCGTGGTCGAGCATGAGCGAGTGGCGGATGCTGCCGCCGGTCGCGCCGATGAGGACGGGCATGCCTTCGAGGACGGTGTTGTCGAGGACGTCGAAGAAGGATTTGAGCAGCCCGCTGTAGGAGCCGGAAAAGACAGGACTGACCACAATGAGGGCGTCCGCATCCTTCACGGACTGCAGCGCGTCTGCGAGTGCGGGCGGGGCGAAACCGGTCACCATGTTGTTGGCGATGTCGACGGCCAGTTCGCGCAGTTCGATAGTGGTCACGTCTGCCCGCAGGTCCAGCCCGTCGAGCTCGCGGCGGGTTGCTTCCGCAAGCTGGTCAGCCAGCATCCTGCTCGACGACGGGGTGCCCATGCCACCGGACACCACTACTACTCGGCGCGTTTCCATTGCCGGTCCTCCAGTCCACTTTGTTCATGCGTTTGCATCTAGTTGAACCGTCGCGGTCCGGGAAACATTCCCGTTAGTGCTCCGACAGCGCGCTTTCCTTGTGAGCGGCCTGCTTGCCCGTCTTCTCACTTTCCACAACGTAGTAGGGCTCATCCTTGGAAGCATTGAACTTCTGCCCGTCGAAGGTGAACTCCTTGTCCTTCTTCTCGACCACCTTGCCGTGCGTTTTGCCCTGCGAGGTGTTCCAGCTGACCTTGGTTCCTTTGCTGAATGACATGGGTCCAGCCTTGCACCCCGGGGTGGCACGCGCCACCCCCAGTACTCACCGCTGAGTGTTGAGATAATGACGTTTTGCCAAGTGTGGACCCTGGGCCGGCTTGACCACGTCGTCCATGTAGGGGTAGATGGGGACCACTCCGGCATCGGTCGCGCCAGCTGCCTCAAGGCGATGACAAGACCGGCGTCGATCCCCTACGCCTGTTACCCTCCTAGCCATGACACCCAGGTTGAAGGGGCGACGGCGAGCTGTCGCGCAACTGCTGAAGGAAGTCGCTGCGTGGGCAAGCCGCAACGACGATGTGAAAGCTGTTGCGCTGGTTGGGTCGTATGCAAGAGGAGCTGAGCGTATGGCAAGTGACGTAGACATCGTCGTGCTTGGAGACGCTCCGAGCCTCCTCGATGATCCGTCGTGGTTCCAGCAGTTACGTCCGGGATCACGCCTTATTCGCACGGAGATCTGGGGGCCCGTTCGCGAACGTCGGTTCCGTCTGTCATCGGGGCTCATTGTGGAGCTGGGCATCGCCCCTTCGAGCTGGGCAGATGTCCCCCTGGATTCAGGTACGCGTCGCGTTCTCCACGACGGGCATCAGATTGTCTACGACACGGGCCTCCTGAAAGTAGCCTCGGCCGCTGTCCTGTAGGTGAGCGCTTCGATTTCATGCACCACCCTGTGCGTGGATCGACTCTCCAATAGGTGACCGTTAGAGCGGCGAAACGGTCACCTATTGGAGAGTCGATCGATGATCCTGGCCGCAGGCCCCGACTGAGCAGACGCAAACCCGGTACCCGCCCAGAAATGCGCTACATCGGCGTTCCCCTGCGCGACGGCGGCCTTCCGCAGCGGTGCTGTGACATGGTGCAGGTGCGGGTATCCAACCGGGGCATCCGGGTGGTCCAGAATGAACCTGTTCGTCAGGCCGCGGGCAACCCGCCCGGTGTACGCGCGCGTCAACGTGGTGGAGGAGAAGTCGGTCAGCGCCGCCCGGTGCAGCGGATTGGTGCCGGCCTCATCCGCCAGCAGCAGGGCGGTGCCGATCTGCACGGCGTCGGCTCCGAGACCAAGCAAGCGTACGACGTCGTCGGGCCCGCACACTCCCCCGCCCACCGCGAGCGGGACCCGGGTTACGGCCCGGATCGCGGCGAGGGTGTCTTCGAGCTTTTGCGTGGTTGGTTCATCCCGCTGGTCGAGCGTGCCGCGATGACCGCCGGCGTTCGGTCCCTGGACCGCCAGCGTCCACGTGCCGCGGGCGAGCGCTAACTCCGCCTCGGCCGCGGTGGTCACCGTCACGATTGGCAGGATTCCGGCGTCAGCGAAGGTGCCCAGGACCGCGGCATCCGGACAGCCGAACGTGAACGATACCGCAGCTGGCCGCAGGTCCAGAACGGCTTCGAGCTTCACGTGCCAATCGTCGTCGTCGCCCTTTGGCAGTGCGGGCTCCACCCCGAGCGCCGAAGCAACACCCGCCAGCGAGGAACGGTACGCGTCAAGCTCATCGGCAGCCGGCCGGAAGTCGTCCGGGACAAACAGGTTCACGCCCAGCGGCCCATTCGTCAGCTGCTGCGCCTGCTCAAACTGGCCCTCCAGGTCCTCCGCTGTGCGGTACCCGGCGGCGAGGAACCCGAGCCCGCCGGCGTTTGTGACGGCAGCTGCGAGTTCAGGCGTGGACGGCCCTCCCGCCATCGGTGCACCGACAATCGGGCGGTCGAGATCTCGCAGGTCAAACACGGCGCTCCTTCGGTTGGTCCTGTACGCGCCTCTCCCTGCTGAGTGCGGAGATAATGACCGTATAAGGCCGCTATTCCGTCATTATCTACTCAGTCAGCGTGTCAGGAACAACCCCCAGCCCATCAACCTACAGGTGCGTCGGCGCGAACAGCCTCAGCAGGGTCTCGACGACGACGACGTTCGGCCCCTCAGCTGCAAAGCTTGCCTCGAGTGCCTCCCGCACATCCTCCGGAGCTACCCGGACTGCGGGAACGCCGAATGACTCAGCGAGCTTCACGAAGTCGGGGCGGGTCAGCTCGGTGGCGGTTGCCTTGCCGAATGCACCCTCCATGTACTCGCGGAGGATGCCGTACCCGCCGTCGTCGACAATCAGCCAGGTCACGGGGAGGTTGTGCTGACGGGCTGTCGCGAGCTCGGCGATCGAGTACATCGCGGAGCCGTCGCCGGAGACGGCGAGCACCCGTGCGGGCTGCCCCTTGGACGCCAGGCCGACGGCTCCGCCGATCGCCCCGGGGAAGCCGTACCCCAACCCGCCGGCACCCTGCGCCGAGTGGAACTGCCCGTTCCGGGAGTCCCAGCAGCTCCACGCCCAGTAAGCGGCGATGGTCATGTCCCAGAAGGTCTGCATGTCCGACGGCGCAGCCTCGCGGATGTCGTCCATGAACTTACGTTCCTTGCCGAGATCCTGGGCGTCGAGCCGGGCCCGGACCTTGGCGAGCGTTTCGGCGACAAGCTTGCGGGGATCGTACTTCCCGGTCCGGGGCTCTACGGCGGTCAATGCGTCATCGAGCGAGGCAAGCGCCTGCCCGGCGTCGGCACGGATACCGAGCGCGGGCCGGTTGGATTCGAGAACGCGTGGTTCGGCGTCGATCTGGATGATCCGGCCGCGCGGTTCAAGGGTGAAGTAGTTGGAGGTGACTTCGCCGAGGGAGGATCCGATCACAAGGAGGACGTCCGCTTCCTCGAGCACCTCTGTCACGTAGCGGTCCTCAACCCAGGACTGCAGCGACAGCTCGTGGTTCCACGGGAATGCTCCGTTTCCGCCGGGCGAGCACAGCACCGGAGCGTCCAGCTTCTCGGCGATGGACAGGAGCCACTTCTCGGCACGCCCGCGGCGGGCGCCTCCGCCGGCCACAATCGCCGGCCGCTTGGACTCCGAAAGCCACTTGACTGCTTCGCGGACCAGTTCCACCCGGGGCGGGTTGTCGAAGGGTTCGGCGAGCGCATCCTCCACCTGCGGGACCACGATTGAATCCAGCAGCACGTTCTGCGGGACCTCGACCCACACCGGGCCCTGCGGCGAGGACACGGCTTCGGTCCAGGCGTCCTGAATGGCAGACGGGATACCGGAGGCGTGCTGGATCAACCGCTGGCTCTTTGTGACGTTCGCGGCGGAGGCCTTCTGGTCATCGAGCTGGTGCAGCATCCCCTTCCGGCGGGCGCCGAGGCCCTCGAGCGGGATCTGGCTGGCGATGACGACCATCGGCACACCAGTGGCGTAGGCCTCCTGAAGGCCGGCAAGGGAGGTCAGCGCACCCGGCCCGGTGGAAAGGAAGAGCACACCAACCTCACCGGTGGCACGGGAAAAACCGTCAGCCGCGAACGCGCTGTTGTTCTCCACGCGGCTCGACACGAACTCAAGGTCTGAGCGGGAGAGCGCGTCGAACAAGCCGAGCGCATGCTGGCCGGGGATGCCGAACACGGTGGTGGCGCCAAGCGCGCTGAGCGTCTCGACGACGAGATCGCCGCCGTTGCGCTGACCCGTGACCGGCTGAGGGGGTACTGTGGCGTCGCTGTCGGTGGACTGCATCAGCCGTCCTTTCGGGTGGAGATTTCGTCGGCCATGAGGCTGACCAGGTCATACGCTACGTGGGATGCGGCGACGCCGGTGATCTCGGCGTGGTCATAGGCGGGGGCAACTTCGACGACGTCGGCGCCCACCAGGTTCATGCCGCGCAGTCCGCGAAGAATCTCCAACAGTTCCCGGCTGGTGATTCCACCCGCTTCCGGGGTACCGGTGCCGGGGGCGTGTGCGGGGTCGAGAACATCGATATCAATGGACACGTAGAGCGGACGGTTCCCAATCCGGTCGCGCAGCTTGGCAACGGTCTCGTCCACGCCCTGCCGGAAGACGTCGGAGGAGGTGACGATGCCGAAGCCGAAGCGGCGGTCATCCTCAAGGTCCTTCACACCATAGAGCGGCCCGCGGGTTCCGACATGCGAGATCGCTTCGGTGTCGAGAATCCCCTCCTCCACAGCCCGGCGGAAAGGCGTGCCGTGCGTGTACTCAGCGCCGAAGTACGTGTCCCAGGTATCCAGGTGTGCGTCGAAGTGCAGCAATGCAACCGGCTCGCCCGCACGCTGGGATGCCGCGCGAAGCAAGGGAAGTGCGATCGTGTGGTCACCGCCGAGCGTGACCAGGCGGGCGCCGTCGTTCGTCAGGTCCAGCGCATTCTGCTGCACGGTCTCGATGGCCTCATTGATGTTGAAGGGGTTGACCGCCATGTCACCGGCGTCCGCGACCTGCACCCGTTCGAAGGGTGAGATGTCCAGCGCTGGGTTATAGGGGCGCAGCAGCCGGGAAGCCTCGCGTACGTGGTTGGAGCCGAACCGCGCGCCCGGGCGGTAGGACACCCCCGAGTCAAAAGGCACACCGACGACGGCGATATCCGCGCGCTCCACCTGGTCGATACGCGGGAGCCGGGCAAAAGTGGCTGCACCGGCGTAGCGAGGAATGCGGGACGAATCGATCGGGCCCAGGTGCCCACCGGCGGTTACGCGCAGTTCTTCCATGTACTTCTTCTCCCTTGACTCCCCGAAACCGCGAGCTCTGTTCGGCGCACGGAGTTGCCTAATAGGCATCAACTGTTTTGCGTAAGGCTAATTTGTGGCGAGGGTCTCAGTCAAGGCGGATACAGCGCGTGCCTTCCGCAGCCGAGGCGTGCACAATTACTCCCACGATGCCTTCAAGGAGCGCACATGACCTACGTTCGAGATCCGCGAGTCGACACCTACATAAACGGCCTGCCCGAGTGGCAGCAGGCCGTGTGCCGCGAGGTCCGCGATCTGGTCCACGCGGCCGATCCTGAGGTAGAGGAAACAATCAAACGTACAGTTCAGCCCTACTTCGTCCTCCAGGGCAACATTTGTGCTTTCCTCACCACGAAGGACCACCTCAACGTCTTCCTGTACGACGGCGCGATGGTGCCTGATCCTGAAGGGATCATCACCGCGGGTCACGAGAACAAGACCGCGCGGACAGTCGCCTTCTACGAAGGAGACGAGGTGAACGCGCCGGCGCTCCTTGCGATGTTCAAGCAGATTATTGCGAACAACCGGGCCGGCGGCTGGCGCAAACTGAAAGGATCGGGCAACTAAGCCTGTTTGCCGATACGCGCCCCAGCCGGGATGAGCGGCTTGTCCGCGCGCGCCCTGATCTGCTGCACTGCCCAGGAATTGCCGTCCGGATCGTCGAATCCAAAGAAAGTGCCGCCGTCGCGCTCGTCAAAGACCGTGATGTCGCTGACTTTCACACCCTTGCCGTGCAGTTCCTCCCTCGCTGCGTGCGCATCAGCAACCACAAGCTGCAGACCTTTCAGTGTTCCGGGCTTCATCGCGTCCATCCCCGGACCATTGCCGAAGACGATCGAGCAGCCGGACCCCGGGGGAGTCAGTTGCGTGAAGTGCATGCCGCCGGCTTCGGTCTCATGGTCCATGTGGAAGCCGAGCTTGTCACGGTAGAACTCGATCGAGCGTTTGATGTCGCTGACCGGAACAACCACTACCTCAAGCGTCCAATCCATCCCTGCTCCTCCTCGTTGAGAATGTCCGGTCAGGGTACCGCGGCGGGCTCGAATGCGTATAGCCGATCGCTTCCCGGATTGGAAGATCAGCGCGGCATACAAAGCATGCTTATGGCTTACTCTTGTTCCAAGCGAACCTGCAACTGCAAGGAGGTGCAGCATGGCCACCGCGTTGGAGCCTCGCGGGAAGAGGCGTATCAAGCGTCCCCGCTGGATCAAGGAGCCGTTCAACCGGGAAGCGCGGGCAGGCTATCTGTTCATCCTCCCCTGGGTCATCGGGTTCCTTATCTTCACCCTCGGTGCCATGATCTACAGCCTGGTCATCTCCTTCACCAACTATGATTTGTCAACAAATACGGCAGCCCCCGTGGGCTTCAGCAACTATGAGCGCCTCCTGGAAGACCCCAAAGTGATGACCTCACTGGGCAACACCCTGTACTACGCTGTCCTGTCAGTCCCACTCGAGATCTGCTTCGCGCTCCTGCTCGCCTACCTGCTGCATCGGATCCCCGACCGCGGAGCCGGCGTTTTCCGGGTCATCTACTACCTTCCTAAAATGACCCCTTCAGTTGCGGCCGCTTCCATTTTCCTGCTGCTCCTGAACGGCAACTCGGGAGCAATCAACACTTTCCTGGGCTGGTTCGGCATTGATGGGCCGCAATGGCTGATCGACCCAACCTGGATGAAGCCCTCGATCATCCTCATCGGCTTGTGGAGCGTGAGCGGGACCATGCTCATCCTGTTGGCGGCGCTCAAGAACGTCCCGAAAGATCTGTATGAAGCAGCAGCGCTCGACGGCGCGGGAGCAGTGCGGCAGTTCTTCAGCGTGACCGTGCCGATGATCTCGAACGCACTGTTCTTCTGCACCATTGTGCTGACCATTGCGGCGCTGCAGATCTTTGACCAGGCCTTCCTGCTGTTCTACCGCGACACTACCAACGCCGCCCCCGACGCCGCCCTCTTTGTCGGCGTCTACCTGTTCCAGCAGGCGTTCCAGCAATTCAACATGGGCTTCGCCGCGGCAATAGCCTGGCTGCTCTTCGTGATCATCCTCCTAGTCACGGTCGTCCAGGTTCGATTCGGGAACAAGCTCGTCTACTACGAAGGGGGTAGGAGCTGATGGCATCCGTCGTCGATTCGCAGCCGCAGGCGCTCGCAGAGTCCAACCCGGACAACAGGTCCGCCGCCGCGAAATCCCGCCCCTCCCCCTGGTACAAACCACGCGGCGTCATTGGGCAGATAGTGCTCTGGGCCCTCCTCATCGGGTTCTCCATCCTCTTCCTGTACCCCTTCGTCTGGCTGCTCTCAGCCACGTTCAAACCGCGGGAAGACGTCTTTGACAACCGCCTGATCCCCGAAACCTGGGTCTTCGACAACTACGTGCAGGTCTGGGAGCAACTCCCGCTGCTCTCCTGGCTGGGCAACAGTTTCACCATCGCGCTGCTGGCCGCCGGCCTGGTGACCATCTCGAGCTCGATCGTGGCATTCGGCTTCGCGTACTTCCGGTTCCCGTTCCGCAACCTCCTGTTCGGGCTGGTGCTTGGCACCATGATGTTGCCCGGAGCCGTGACGCTCATTCCCCAGTACCTGATCTGGAAGGACCTGGGCTTCCTCGGCACCAATGTTCCGCTCTGGGGCGCAAACCTGTTTGGGTCAGCCTTCTACATCTTCCTTCAGCGCCAGTTCTTCCTCGGGCTGCCGCGGGACATCTTCGAGGCCGCCCGCATTGACGGCTGCAGTTACTTCGGACTGTTTCGGCGCATTGCACTGCCGCTGTCCATACCGTCATTCATCATCGTGTTCGTCTTCGAGTTCCAGGCCAGCTGGACCAACCTGCAGGCGCCGCTGGTGTACCTGAATTTCGGACAGCCCTCTGAGTACACGGTCCCGCTCGGTATTTCCTATGCAATGTCCCTGTTCAGTCCGACGTCGGGCGGAGAAGCGGATTACCAGTATGTGATGACGGCGGCACTGCTGGTCACGCTGCCGATGCTGATCCTGTTCGCGATCGGGCAGCGCTACTTCATCGAGGGGCTCGCGGGGCAGGGGCGCAAGGGCTGATCGCCCCACACGCTGCGCGACCGATGGAACCCCGGCGTTGCCCATTTCGACGGCGGCAACTTGAATTTTCAGCCAGAAATCACCCAGGGAGGTCCAACTCCGTCGCCGGTTGGTGATCTCAAAGCGTTCAAGGATGTTAGCGCGGGAAACGTCGTGGACCGGTCCGGCGAGGGCTCACGCACCCTGCACAGGACGTGGAAGGTGCTTGAGCTGAGCACTCAGAACGGAACCATGCATCTCGCAGCTCGCGAGGCCGCCCTGGATCTCATCCGCACCGGATCCGCGTAGCGCGCCCAAGCCCCACCGAAGGCGCCGTCGTCGTCGTTAGATGTGGAAAGCGGGCCGGCGAAAGCCAGCCCGCTTACCCGTAGAAGCTACTGCGCGGCAGCTGTTGCCTGTTCGTAGACCAGCATCGCCGCGGCCTGGGCGTCACCGAGTGCTTGCTCGATGGTCTTGTCACCGGACATCGCCGGGGCAATCGCATTCTGCAGCTCCGTCTGGATTTCGAGGCCCGCCGGTGACGAACCCAGCGAGACGCCGTTCTCCAGCCCCTGGTAGTACGAGTCGATCAACTCATCAAAGCCTTCGAGACCCGTGGGCTCCAGGAACTCCTCCTGAATCATCCGGTCCGCGGTCTGCGAGCCAGTGAAGATTCCTGTGAAGACCTTCCCGGGCGTTTCCTCGATCGATTGCATCCGGGCTTCTGCGGCTGCCCTCCACGCCTCGTCGGAGGTGTTCGCTACCGCCCACTTGCAGGCCGCGGCCTTGTTCTTGGCCCCGGCGGGAATCACGTAGGACTGGCCACTGGCCGCAGCCATCGGCTCGCCGTCCTGGTTCCGCAACGGCACACCGGAAATTTCGAGCTCGTTCGCGAAATCAGCAAGCACGTTGGGGTACCACTGGGCGTACAACCCGGCACCCACCTGGTCTGTGACGAATTGATTGTCCGCGCCGAAGAAATCCCAGGTCTGGCCGAAGCTGTAGGCAGCCTCATAGCCGCCCTGCGCGTCGTAGATTTCCTTCAGCCAGGTCAGCGCTTCGATGTTCGCCGGATTATCCAGCGTGGGCTTCCCCTCCTCGTCCATGATCGCGCCGCCGAATGCCAGGAACCAGATGTGCGCCTGGGCCGGCAACTGCGGATCGAAGCCCAGGCGGGTCGGGTTCTCGCCGTCGGACTCATACATGGCTTTCGCAGCCTCGAGGACGGCTTCCGGATTGGAGGTGTCGAGGTCTTCGGGCGTGACGCCTGCCTCTTCCATGACGCGGGTGTTCATGATGATGGCCCACGGCTGCCAGAACTGGGGGATGCCGTAAATCTGCCCGTCATATGTGACGTCGCCGAGCACCGCCGGGTAGTAGTGCTCCTCGGCATTCACACCCTGCGCGGTGAAGCACTCGTCCACGGGTTCGATCAGTCCCTTGGCCGCATAGGTTGCAACAAATTGCCGGTCCATCAGCGTCAAGTCCGGGAGCGTGCCGCTGGCAGCCTGGGCAGCGAAGCGCTGCGGGTCAAAGTCGCTTTCGTTGATCGTGACTTCCACACCGTCTTCTTCGAGGGCAGCTGTCGCGAAGTCCGCACGGGAGGTGGCAACCTCGTCTCCGAGGGTGAAGCCGCCGGCCGACAAGGCGCCTGTGATCTCTGCCCCGTAGTCCACTTCTTCACCGGAGTCGGCTGGGCCGCCGCCTCCACCGCACGCGGTCGCGGTCAAGGCAATGACCGTAGCAGCGGCAAGTGACGCCGCAGTCCGAGAAGTCTTCATAGCTTCAGTCCCTTCACAAGCTCTTCCGCCGACACAGGCGCGCGGATCGTTGAGGCGTGGAGGCTTTCAGCGGACTTTCGACGCCGGCCGGGAACCTTTTCGATCGCACCGGACGCCGGTCCCTGTATAGACCGACGTCTTCGATCAGTATTCCATAAGCCAGCTTGGTATCCCGGTAACGATTAGAGCGTCAAACCGCGTCAGCCCCCGGACGCTGCCGGGACCAGCGTCCACAGGACCACCGCTTCCTCACCCGATGGGTTAACCCAGGTGTGCGGCTCCCGTCCGGGGAAAGTGACGGTATCCCCCGCCTCCATCTGGTACCGCGCGTTCGAGAAGATCAATTCAAAGCGGCCCGCAACAATATGCAGCGTCTCCACTTCGCAGTCCACGGAGTACAGCTCAGCTTCACCCCGGCCGTAGGGTTCGACGACGGCGCGGATCATCTGGAGCCGGCGTTCGGACCGCGCGGTCATGAGCCGTTCGTTGATCCCCTCCCCGCCGAGGCTGATCTTCGGCGCCTCGCCAAGCCGGGTGAGGTGCGTTTCAGGGACGGTGAAGAGGTCACCGATGGAGATGGAGAGGACCTGGCACAGGGTCACGAGGGAAGCTACGGAGGGCGAGGTCAGGTCCCGCTCCACCCTGCTGAGGAATCCTTTGGTCAGCCCGGTGGAGTCCGCCACCTGCTCGATCGTCATGCGCTGCGCCTGACGGGCAGAACGAATCCGCGAACCTATCGCAACGGGTGCGTTGCTTGGTTCGACTGGCAGAGCCTTCATCTTTGGTCCTTCCGGAGGCTGAATCACGAGCATACCGACGTGCTCCCAAGACTCACACTTGACCTGTTAGTTCCATCACAACTAGCCTACAGGGAAACATCTGTTGCCTATAGGTGAATCTTCCTCAATGCAGAAATAGCAGGAGAACCATGGAATTCCTCAATATCGCCATCGTGGCGCTGTACCTCGCCTCGATGCTGGCGTTCGGCTGGTGGGGAAAGTCCCGCACCAAGAACACCAGCGACTACCTGGTGGCGGGCCGGCGCCTCGGTCCGTTCCTCTACACAGGCACCATGGCCGCCGTCGTCCTGGGAGGCGCTTCCACCGTGGGAGGCGTGGGGCTTGGGTACCAGTTCGGCATTTCCGGGATGTGGCTCGTGGTCGCAATCGGCACCGGCGTGCTCGTGCTCAGTCTCTTCTTCGCACCGACCATCCAGCGCCTGAAGATCTACACGGTCTCCCAGATGCTCACCCTCCGCTACGGCCACGAGGCAACCAAGGTGGCCGGCATCGTCATGCTCGCCTACACGGTGGTGCTGTGCGCAACGTCCACCGGCGCCTACGCGACCATCTTCGTGGTGCTGTTCGGACTGGAGCGCTGGGTGGCCATCGCGCTCGGCGGCATCATCGTTTTGATCTACTCGACCGTGGGCGGCATGTGGTCCATCACCCTGGCTGACATGGCCCAGTTCATCATCAAGACCATCGGGGTCTTCGCCCTCATGCTTCCCTTCGCACTCTCCGCAGCCGGCGGTTTCGATGGAATCCGGGAACGCGCGGGCGAGGAGTTCTTCAGCATCACCGGTATCGGTGCGCAGTCGATCATCACCTACTTCGTTGTCTACACGCTCGGACTGCTCATCGGCCAGGACATCTGGCAGCGCGTGTTCACCTCGAAGACTCCCGGCGTGGCCCGTTGGGGCGGCACCACGGCCGGTATCTACTGCATCCTTTACGGCGTGGCCGGCGCGATGATCGGCATGGCCGCCAGCGTCCTCCTGCCCGTCCTCGAGAACACCGACGACGTCTACGCGCAGGTTGCGATCGAGATTCTTCCCATCGACATCGGCGGACTGGTCCTCGCCGCAGCCGTCGCGGCGATGATGTCCACCGCCTCCGGTGCGCTCATCGCGGCAGCAACAGTGGCGAGCGCCGACGTCGTTCCCTTCGTGCGCAGCTGGCGCCGCCACGGGCTCCGCGGCGGCACTGCGGTGGCAGCCCAGGGAAGCAAGGAGGAAAACCCCGGGCACGACGTCGCGGGCAACCGTCTCTGGGTGCTCGGTCTTGGCCTGCTCGCGGTGGCGGTCGCGATCGTGCTGAACGACGTCGTCGTTGCCCTCACCATCGCCTACGACATCCTGGTGGGCGGCCTGCTGGTCGCCATTCTCGGCGGACTCGTGTGGAAGCGCGGAACCGGGCCGGGCGCCGCGGTGTCCATGATCGCGGGTTCGGTTGTGACCCTCGGGACGCTGGCGGTCTACGCGGGCTTCAGCATTGGTGACGGTCTGTACGCCAACGAGCCGATCTACTTCGGACTGATCGCTTCCGCCCTCTCCTACGTGATCGTCTCGCTGTCCACGAAACCCACGGATTCAGTGGTGATGGCGGCGTGGAACCGGCGCGTTGCAGGCCAGGTCGAGGAGGAAATGCCTGTCGAAGGCCCCACGACGCCGGTCCGGTAGCGGGTTTTTCACAGAAACTGCCCGGAGGTTCAGGGCTGCCGGTTCGAACCGGCAGTTTTGGACCTCCGGGCAGTTTCTAGGATTGTGGTTCCTGCGACGGCGACCGCGACGGCCTGTCCACGTCGTCTGACTCTGCAGCGTTGCCCGCGCCCGGCTCCTCGGCGGCGGGATCCTGCTCAGGATCAGGATCAGCCGAAGGCTCCTCCGTATTCCACGCCTTGATCGCTGCCCAGGTCACGGCGGCCAGCGGAACCGAGAGAATTGCACCGACAATCCCGGCCAGGATGGTGCCCGCGGTGAGGGCCAGCAGGATCACCAGCGCGTGGATGTTGAGCGAGCGCCCCATCACCACCGGCTGCAGGAAATTCCCTTCCAGCTGGTTTACGACGACGACGACGATAATCACCATCAGCGCCACGAACGGCCCGTTGGCCACGAGTGCAACCAGCGCGGCAAGAGTCCCGGCAACAGTGGCGCCCACCAGCGGCACGAAGGACCCGATGAACACGATCACGGCCAGCGGCAGCGCCAGCGGAACGCCCAGGACAAACAGTGCAATGCCAATGAACAGCGAATCCACCAACGCGATGATCGCCGTCCCGCGCACGTAACCGCCGAGGACCTCAAGGCTCTTGTGTCCGACGCGCTGCGCCCGGGCCAACCGCTCCCCACGGAAAGCACGCAGCATGAACGCCCAGATGCTGTCGCCATCCTTGAGGAAGAAGAAGAGGATGACCAGCATCAGCGCAAGACCGGTGAGAAACTCGCCGGCCGCCGTCAGCCCGGTGAGCGCTGTGTTGCCAAAGGTGGAGCTGGTGACGAAGTCGATGAGCGATTGGCGGGCACTCTCAATCTGCTCGGCATCGATGGGAATGGGGCCGGTTTGGATGAAGTCGTAGACCTGCTGGAAACCCTCGTTGGCGCGCTGCGTCAGCTCGTCCAACTGGCTGCGCACCGCAAACACGATGCCGGTGATGACGCCGCCCAGCACAACCAGCAGCAGCAGGAACGAGAACGCGGTGGCCAGGGCACTCGGCCAACCCCTGCGGCGAAGCATGTTGACCAGCGGACTGATCGCCGCGGCGAGGATCAGGGCCAGCAGCAGCGGGATGACCACCAACCGGATCTGGATCAGCCCGAAGATGGACACCACCAGCACGGTGATGAGCAGAAGTATCTGGGCGCTGCGGATGCTCGCCCTTCCCAAGCCGTCTTTCCAGGGGCTGTTCGGCGCGGCCTTGGTGTCGCTTCGGTACTCCACGGGCACGATTCCTTGCTGTCTGTTGGGGCAGGTCAGTTCCTACCCTACGTGCAGAGACTACAAAGGCAGGAACAAAACGGTGTAGATGCCAAGCCCGCCGAGCGCCAGAACCGCACCCGAGGTGCACAGAACCGCCGCTACGTCGGCTTCCACACGGCCGCGGGTCACACCGGCCACGCTCCGCGCATACCGCATCCGTTGGCTCAGGTAGATCCCGAGCGCGGCGGCGAGCGCCGTGAAGACCAGCGTTCCTGCAAACCAGCCGTGAGCCGGAACCCAGCGCAGGAAGAGCAGGCTCGCGCCGACCAGCGCCGTCATGGTCCGCCCCCAGGCCAGCGACGTGCGCTCGGGCTGCAGCCCCGCATCGCGGTTGGTGGTCGTCATTTCAGGCGGCCCGCACCAGCACAAACACAATAACGACGGCGGCAACCACAGTTCCGCCGAGAGCCAGCAGCGGCGCCAGGAACGGCAGAGGGAGCGGCGACCCGTGGCGCATCGCCCGCTCGACGTTGAGCCACCTGAAACATGCGACCGCGGCGATGATCATGGCGAGCAGGAGCAGCAGGACGGCCAGCGTGGTCCGCAGCGCGGGCACGAAGATGTCAGCTGTAAAGGCTTCGACGGCGATGCCTACCGCCATGAGCGCAAGGGAGGTGCGGATCCAGGCGAGGAAGGTGCGCTCGTTGGCGAGGGTGAACCGTGGGTCAGGTTCGCTGCCGCCGCGCAGAAGGCGCCGTGCGAGGGCGCTGCGTCCGCCGTCGTCGTCGTTCGGTGTTGATTCCACAGTCAACAGCGTAGCGCCGGGAGTTCAGCGGCCGGGCACCCCTGACCGATCCGGTAGGATGGGCATTTGCGAAGGGGAGTAGCTCCGGGGCGTGACGCTCCGAGGCCTGTCGACATACTGGCACTCAGCGATGAGGCCCGGCAGTCCACCGCGTAGGCGGCGAGCGAGACCTTCGGCCATGCATTCGTTAATGGCCGGAGCCCCAAGACGCCCTGGCCATGGAAGATCAGGAGCCGTCCGTGACGCCCCAGGAAACCCGCACCCCCGCTGACATCAGGCGTTGGCGGCAGTATCTGGCCGATGAGCGCGCTGAAGCCGCGACCTACCGCTACCTTGCGCGCAAACGGACCGGCGAAGAGCACGAGATTCTCCTTGCACTCGCACAGGCTGAGGGCCGGCACGAGCAGCACTGGCTGAAGCTGCTGGGCGATGACGCCGGTAAGCCTGCCCGCCCGTCGCTCCGCAATCGGGTCCTCGGGTTCCTTGCCCGCCGCTTCGGATCGGTCTTTGTGCTTGCGCTTGCCCAGCGCGCGGAGGGCCGCTCCCCCTACGCGGCGGATCCGTTTGCCACCAACGCCATGGCCGCCGATGAGCAGATCCACGAGGAAGTGGTCCGCGGGCTCGCCACGAGGGGCCGCAACCGTCTCTCCGGGAATTTCCGTGCGGCGGTGTTCGGCGCGAATGACGGCCTGGTGAGCAACCTGGCCCTGGTCATGGGCATCGGTGCCACCGGCGTTTCGAGCGCGTTCGTCCTGTTCAGCGGCCTCGCCGGGCTGCTTGCCGGAGCGCTGTCGATGGGCGCCGGCGAGTACGTGTCGGTGTGGTCGCAGCGGGAGCTGCTCGCGGCGTCGCGCCCCACCCAGGTCACGCTCACCGCGGCCAAGGAACTGGACATCGACGCCAACGAGTTGGTGCTCGTTTATCGGGCGCGGGGTATGTCCCTCGAGGCTGCCGAACACCGCGCCGCCGAACGGATGGGCCGGTTCACCTGTGACTGCGATCCGAGCCTTTCCCTCCAACCCGAGCGCATGGAACAGCAGGATGATCACGAAACCGTCGGAAACGCAGTGGGAGCAGCCGGAGCGAGCTTCTGCTTCTTCGCCTCCGGGGCGCTGATCCCTGTGCTCCCGTACCTGTTCGGCCTGACCGGCGTGGCCGCCGTCGTCGTCGCCTGCACCCTGGTGGGCCTGGCACTGTTGGGGACGGGCGCCGTCGTCGGGCTTCTCTCCGGTGCGTCGCCGCTCAAGCGGGCGCTGCGGCAGCTGGCCATCGGGCTCGGAGCTGCCGCAGCGACCTACCTGCTGGGACTGGTGTTCGGGGTGTCCGTCGCGTAGCTCAGGCGCTGACCTTTACGTCCAGTGTCTGGAACTCGTCCTGCACATGCCGGCCCACCAGCACCCGGAAGGTTCCGCTTTCTGTCTGCCAGCCGTCGTCGTAATGGGCGAAGGAGCGTGCGGGAATTGAAACGGACGCGGTGCCTGTGTTCCCGGCGTCGAGGGTAATATCCGCCCATCCGGCCAGCCAACGCACCGGACGCTCGATCGCGGAATCGGTCCGCGACAGGTATACCTGCACCACTTCCCGGCCCGTGCGGGAACCGGTGTTCGTTACCGGCACGCGAACGACGACGTCGTCCCCCGCCTTGGCCGTTGCGGGCGCCTCGGGAGCTCCCAGGGTGAAGGACGTGTAACCCAGGCCGTAACCGAACGGGAAGGCAAGCTGCACGCCGGACCGCAGCCAGGCGCGGTAGCCGATGTGGAGCCCCTCGCTGTACTCGACCTTGCCGTCAACCGGGGTGGTGTTCAGCACCGGTACGTCCTCGATCGCGGCCGGCCAGGACGTGGGCAGGCGGCCGCCCGGTTCCTGCACGCCGAGGAGAATGTCGGCAACGGCAGATCCGAATTCCTGCCCTCCGAACCAACCGAGCAGGATGGCGTCGACCGAATCGCGCCAGGGCATTAGTACCGGTGAGCCAGAGTTGACCACAACGACCGTGCGGGGATTGACCGCCGCCACGGCTTCAACGAGCCGGTTCTGGTGGCCGGGCAGGTCAAGGTTCTCGCGGTCGAATCCTTCGGACTCGATCGCTGAGTTCGTACCGACCACCACGACGGCGGCGTCAGCGTTTCGCGCAACTTCCACCGCTTCTGCGATCTCCACCTCCGGATCCGGCACCACCGCTTCCTCACCGAAAAGGAGTGCCGTGAGGAGGATCCCGCCAGTCTTCTCGAGTCGGTACTCCACCTCGATGACAAGCTGCTGCCCGGCTGCGGTTTCCACGGGGAAGGCAAGCGACGGCGGGGCGAAGAAGGCGGCGCCCAAAACACCGAGGTCGTCCCGCAGAGTGTCGTTGTACAGCTCCGTTCCGTCAACGGAGAACTTCACCTCACCTACAGTTGCAAAGCCAAGGTGATGAGTTCCGGCGGAGGGCGCTGTCCAAACAGTCTGGACCTTCAGCGACGCAGTTCCCGCGGGCATGCCCGATCCCAGCCAGATGAACTGGGACGCCAGCCGGTCCTCGGCGGTGATCTCTGCCTCTTGTTCATCGAAGTACGTGATGCGGACGCCCTGCGCCCCGCTGACCGGGTTGCGCAGTTCGTCTCGCGGGAAGGCCTGGATCCCCTCTGCGACCTTCGCTCCACGGACATACGTGACCTCGGCGTCGGGAAGTGCAGCCTGCAATCCCTCGACCGGAGACACGGTGCGCCTGGGCAGAACCATGGCGCTGCCCCCGCCCTGCGTGCGGGCTTCCTGTGCGTTATGCCCGACGACTGCGACACGCTTCAGCGTTGTCTTCTCGAGCGGAAGGAGATGGTTGTCGTTCTTGACGAGAACAGAACCCTGGACGGCCACTTCGCGGGCGAAGGCGGCGCCGTCGATCTCCGTGGGCTGATCCGCTGCTTCGCCCTCGTACCCTTCGAGCACCCCAACACGCGCAGCAAGGCGGAGGATGCGGACCACTTTTCCGCGGATGGTCTCGGCACTGACATGTCCTTCACGAACCGCCGCGACGAGTTTCTCTCCCCACGGTCCTATTGGCCCGGGCATGGCGAGGTCCTGGTGGGCGTTGGCAGCAGCTTCCGTGGAGCGGACCCCAGTCCAGTCGGAGACTACAACACCGTCGAAGCCCCACTCGGTGGACAGCGGAGTCTCGAGGAGGTCGTTCTCGCTGGCCGTGGTGCCGTTGATGGAGTTATACGAGCTCATGATCAGCCAGGCCTGCGCGTCCGTAACGGCTTCCTCGAATGCGGCGAGGTAGAGCTCACGGAGAGGACGTTCGGCGACCACGCTGTCCGCGGTAAGGCGGTCCGTCTCGGCGTCATTGGCGATGTAGTGCTTGGGTGTGGCGCCGACGTTCATGGACTGGACGCCGGTCACATAAGCCGCCGCGAGGGAAGCCGTGAGGCGGGGATCCTCGCTCATGCACTCGAAGTGGCGGCCGCCCAACGGTGAGCGGTGCAGGTTGATGGTGGGGCCGAGCACCACGTGCACACCTTTGCGGCGGGCCTCCTGGCCAAGAACCTGACCATATCGACGTGAGGTTTCGGCGCTCCAGGTGGCGGCTAACGCTGTGGAGGAGGGGAGCGAGATGGAATGGTCGCGTTCGTCGAAGTCCTCCCCGCGAACGCCTGAAGGACCATCACTGAGCACCATGCGGCCGAGGCCGATTTCCTCGATGGGTACCGTGGACCACATGTCCGCACCGGTGAGCAGTTGGACCTGCTGTTCGAGGGTGAGTTTGTCGGCAAGGTCGGTGATACGGGTATCTACATCTACGTCAGGGGCGATGGTCATTATTGGACTCCTTTGATTCGGGTGACGAGGGCTGCACCGATAAGGCCGATCACGGCACCGGTGATGAACAGGGCGGGATAGCCGCCGAGGGTGATGATGGGCACGGCGACTACGGGGATAAGAGACTGCGGAAGGGCCTGAGCGATGTTGAAGACGCCGAAGGTCTTGGCATTCTCGGTCTGGTCCCGCGGCAGCAGGTCGGTGATGAGCGCAACGTCAACGGCAGTGAAGCACCCCATTCCAAGGCCGACGACGGTCTGTCCGAGGAGGACCTGCCCGGTGGTCGAGGAGGTGGCGATGATGATCAGCCCCGCCATCATGACAACTGCGGAAAGGATCACGAGCACCTTCCGCTTGCCGATGCGGTCGCTGATCCAGCCGCCGGCAACGCTGGTGATGGCGGTGCCCACGGTAGCGAAGAGCGTGGACTGGAAGACCAGGTTGGGCACATCCGCTTCCGCAACACCAAGGTGGCCGGAGAAGTAGTAGGGCAGGTAGAGCAGCGCGAAGCAGTAGCCGACGTAGACCAGGAACTTGGTGAACCAGGCCCAGCCGAGACCGGGGTGCAGTGCGGGATTGAAGTAGAAGGAGCCGAGGAACTCCTTGAAGTTCAGCCGGGACGCAGGCTTCGCGGTGCGGACGCGGTCCTTGAAGGTGAAGGCGAAGCCGATGCTCAGCACGGTGCCGATGATGCCGGGGACAAGGGCCATCTGCAGCGCGTTGTCGAAAAGCTGCGCAAAGAAGGTCGCGGCGACGAGCCCGATGGGGACCGTCATACCAATCAGGCCGGATAGCTTGCCGCGCTGACCGGGACCCGCCTGGTCAGGGAGCGTTGCCACCAATGCAGCAATCGCCGCGTTGAAGCTGAGCTGGGCGATGATCCATCCGATCATCACGCCGCCAACGCTGGTGGCCGAACCCAGGAGCCACAGTGCGGCCAGTCCAACCAGTGAGCCGCCGACAATCCAGGGCTTCCGCATCCCGAAGCGTGAAGTGGTTCGATCCGACAGTCGGCCGAACAGTGGATTCGCAACCAGGGCAGTGATGGCACCCGCCCCTGCAACCAGGCTGAGGGCGCCCGCTTGCCCACCCGGCGTCGTAATCTCACTGATCTTGATGGCGAGCACAACTACGGCCGGTGCCATGACCGACATCCAGAGTCCGGCGTTTGCGATGGGAACGCCGATCACATAGGCGCGCGATGCATGCTGTGTGTTTGTTGCTGTGGGTAGTGCTGTGGTGGCCACACTGCCTCCTTGACTGATTCAAGGCCCATCTTTGGGCTTAGGCGTTAACAGTACGCGCTAAAACCGAGTTTGACTAGGTTTTAGAATTCATCACCTAGGCTTGGTGCTTGTGGAGACCAGAAAACCGCGCGGACCATATGCCAAAGGTGCCGAACGCCGTGAGCAGATCATCAAGACCGCGACCGATGTTTTCGCGAGTGAGGGGTTCGACGGCGCCGCCATGAAGCGCGTTGCCGAACTGGTGGGAGTTCGCGAAGCCACGCTCTTCCACTACTTCAGCAGCAAGCAGGAGCTATTGACCGCGGTTCTCGCCGAGCGGGACGAGCGCGTGAGTGAATTGGCCGGTTCCGGGGGTTTGGGCCTCGACATGCTTCCGGCGGTGGCCAAGCGTAACGAGCAGCAAGCCGGACTCACCACGCTGTACGCGGTGGCTTCCGCCACCGCGAATGACCCCGAGCACGATTCCCACGAGTACTTCAGGAATCGGTATGAGGAGCTGGTCGGCACCCTCGCAGAGGAGATCACCGAGCTACAGAAGGCCGGACGGGTGCGCTTGGACTTACCGGCCCGGGAGGCCGCCCGGCTTGTCATTGCAGTCTTCGATGGCGTGCAGCTGCAATGGCTCTACAACAAGAGTGTAGACATGCCGGAGCACCTTCGTCTCATCACGAACCTGCTGAGGCCCTGAGCGCGCTCTGCAAGTAAGCAACGGAACCGTTTACTCGCGGCTCCCGGGGCTGCTTTGATGCCACGTCCGATGCGCGAAGGCAACGGAACCGTTGGTCGCGTGCAACCGGTCATTCTCCCGAAGTCCCATGCACGACGTCGGCCGCATCTGTTGAGCGGTCCACCACGGTGGTCGGTGCCTCCAGGTGCACGGCGCCGGACGGCAGGATTCCCGCGCCACCATACCGCTCGAGCACGCGCCACTGCGCCGCGACGTCTTCACCCGCGTGGTTGGACGGCAGCTCGTCCCAGAAATCGAAGCCGCCGCATTCATTGAGCGCCGCACAGTCGAAAATGACGCAGCCGCCCACCCACGCGATCTTGTACAGCCGCCAACCCGAGCTCGGAATGTCCATGCCTGCGGCCGCGTGGGTCACGTTGGCCGCATTGTGCAGCTGCCAACGCTCGAATGCAGGCTCCTCCTGGCGGATACGTTCGGGTTCCACACTCCCTTCCCACAGTTCGAGCGGCTCCAATTCGTGTTCCCGATAATCATCAAGGTAGGACAGCCCCTGTACGGCCGCTCCCACAAACCCGCAGCCGGCTGACGTCAGCGCCTCGGACATCCGGCGCAGCATGTCCGGCTCCAGCCAGACGTCGCTGTCGAGGAAAAGCACCTGCTGCGTCTGGGAGCGTTCCAGCAGGAACTGACGTTGCTGCGCCATTCCACGCCGGGGCAGGTTACGTTCACGCTGAACTTCACGGCCCTGCGCCTGCAGCACCCGCACCATCGCCGCCACCGAGGCCGATTCCCACACTGGCGCATCGTCAGTCTGGTCGCTGATGACCACGCGGAACGGCGGCGAATCCTGGCCCGCAAGTCCGGCCAGGGTAACGGCGAGCTCCGCAGGCCTGCCGAAGGTCGGTATCAGCACGTCCACATCCGCATCGAGAGGAGGATCCGGCCGCCCCCACTGCCCGGACCATCGACGGCTCATGACGCTGCGGAAGGAAGCGTCCGGATCTTCTCGACGACCGCCGTCGTCGAATGTTCGGGCACGTAATCGAGGATGCGCACCACTCCCCCGCACCGCTCAACCACCGGCGCCTCCTCGAGCATCTGCGAGGAGTAGTCCCCACCCTTGGCGTAGATGTCCGGCCGTAGCGCTTCAATCAGTGGAACTGGTGTATCGGTGTCGAAGACGGTCACGAAATCCACGCAGCTCAGGGACGCGATGACGCCGGCGCGGTCGGCGATGCCGTTAATCGGCCGGTCCGCGCCCTTGAGTCGCCGCACGGATTCGTCGCCGTTCAGTGCCACCACAAGGATGTCACCCAACTGCTTCGCCTGGGTCAGGTAGCGGGTGTGCCCGCGGTGCAGTACGTCGAAGCACCCGTTGGTCAGCACGATCCGGCGGCCCTGGTCGCGGTGCTCGGCAACCCGCCGCAGCAGTTCGTCAAGCGACAGCGCCGCCGCTGAGAGCCCGCCGAGGTACTCCGTGAGGTCCGCGGTTGAGCAGACGGAGGTGCCCGGGCGCCCAACGACGACGTCCGCCGCCGCCTGCGCCAGGTCCAGCGACGTGGTCATCGGCATACCCGCCGCCCGCGCCGCGGTCAGGCAGGCCACGAATGTGTCACCAGCCCCCGAGGCCTGCTTCTCCGATGCCGGCCGTGCCCAGGTCCGGTGCCCCTGGCCGTCTGCCGAGAGCAGGACGGTCCCGTCCCGGTCCAGGGTAACGACGACGGCGCCAGCCCCTGTTGCGCCGAAAAGTTCGCCGCGACGCTCGGTGACCAGTGCGCTTCTGTCCTTGACGCCACTGAAACCGGCGCCCAGTAGGCGGGCGGCTTCCTGCGCGTTCGGGGTCACAATGTCCGGGGAAAGTTCTGCCCACGGCCGCGGATCGTGTGCGTCCACCACCGTGAGCGCTTCACCGATGTGCATCGCGAGCGCTTTCCGCACGCTCTCCTCCAGCGCACCGGAGCCGTAATCACAGACAACGACGGCGGCACTGGCCGTAAGCGCGTCCGGCACCGCCGCTGCCAGCGCGGCGATCGCGGCCGCGGTCGGTGTGCCGTCGCGGTCATCGAGGCGCAGCATCACCTGGTCGCCCCCAATGATGCGGTACTTGGTGGTGGTGCGGATGCCGTCCGTGGCGAGGAGCGCGGAGGTGTCCACCCCGGCGTCGTCCAGCAGGCTGCGGAGGCGGGTGCCGGCGTCGTCGTTGCCCACCAGCCCTACCAGCCGCACCCGGGCGCCCAAGGCGGCGAGGTTCATGGCAGTGTTCGCGGCGCCTCCCGGCGCATACTCCCGGCGCTGAACGTCGACCACGGGAGCGGGCGCCTCACGACAGAAACGTTCAATGCTTCCACTCCACCAACCGTCAAGGATCACGTCGCCCACAACGGTGACAACGGGGGCGGACTCCGCCAGCGCGACGGGCACCCACTCGGCCAGACCGCGCGCCTCACTCAACTCACTCATGGGGCAGCCCGTCCGGGTGCCTGGAGGTGCACGACCTTCACCCGTGTGAACTCGTCCAGTAGCTCTGGGCCGTAGCCGAATCCCTGGCCGCTCTCCCTGCTGGGCTGTGCTGAGCCGCCGGGAGCGCCGCCGAAGACCGCGTTGACCTTGACCGTCCCGACCTGAAGCGCCGCGATAGCTTGCTGGGCGTGTCCGATGTTCGCGGTGAGGACGTTCGCGGCCAGGCCGTACTTGCCGGAGGCGGCCAGTTTGAGGCCCTCATCAAAACCGCCCACACGGGTTACCGGCGCCACCGGCCCGAAGGTTTCCTCGGCCATGATCTCCATCTGCCCCGTGCAGCCCAGCAGGACTGTGGCCGGGTAATACGCGCCGGGCCCGTCCGGAACGGAGCCGCCTTCAGCGGCTTCTGCACCCATGCGGATAGCGCCGTAGACCTGACTTGCGACCGCCTCGCGCATCCGGCGGTCCACCAGAGGCGGGAACGTCCCGGAGGCGTTTCGCTGCCGTGCCTCGCGGATGAGCGCTTCGCAGAAGTCATCGGCGATTGCCTCGTGCACGTAGATCCGTTCGACGGCCGTGCAGATCTGCCCGACGTTGCTGAAGGCCCCGATAGCCGCCTGTTCCGCTGCCCAGGCCGGGTCGACGTCGTCGTCAATCAGCAGCGGATCATTGCCGCCGTTCTCCCTGAGCACGTGCGCGCCGGTAAGCACGGCTGCCCGCGCGATCCGCGCGCCCGTTGCGCTGGAACCGACGTGTGCGTACACGTCGATGCCGGCCTCCATGGTGATCATGGTGCCAACCTCCGGGCCTCCCGTGAGCGTGGTCAGCACCCCCGGTGGGAAACACGGCGAAAGCAGTTCGCCCAGGAGCCGCCCGACGTGAGGGCAGCGTTCGCTGGGCTTGTGGAGGACGGTGTTGCCGGTGACCAGTGCCGCGCCAAGCAGGCCCGCCGCCACAGCCACCGGATCGTTCCAGGGTGTAAGGACGGCAGCCACTCCGCGGGCTTCGGCCACGGTGTAATCGGCGGCGAGAGCCGAGCCGCGCAGACTGTGGCCGCGATGCAGTGGGCCTAGTTCGGCGTACTGCTCCAGCGTCGCCGCGCCGGCTTCGATCCCGGCGAGCGCTTCATCAACGGGTCGTCCGGTTTCCCGGCTGTTCAGGTCGGCGAGCCTATCAGCGCCGTCGCGAAGCGCACCCGCGGCAGCGCGAACGGAAGCTGCCCGTTCCGCGGGGTCAACCGCGGCCCACTGTTCCTGCACACCCCTGGCAAGCTGCACTGCCAGGGCAACCTGCTCCCGGCTGGCGGACTCGACCGTGCCAACCTCACTGCCATCCCGGGGATCAACGATGGTGAAGGTGGCTTCGTCTGCTGGGGCGATCGTGTGGGGCTCGCTTGTCATTGCGCTCCTTGTAACTTGCGGGTGTAACCTCCGTGCCAGAGAAGTACCCACTCGCTGCGCCTTTTACACATCGGCGGCACGGATTCGCCTTTCTCGTCGTCGATTCCGTGCAGAAATTAGTCCTGCACGGCTTCGAGGACGAGCGGGCGGCGCAAGTTCGCCTCGGCGTTACCGACGGGCACCTGCTCCGGTGACAGGCTCGCTGCGCAAACTGCCGGGATCATCGCTCGGCCGGATTTCGATGCGGCCGTCAACGGTGCGAACCTCGAAGGTGCGTTGCGGGCGGGTCGCCGGCCCCCTTGCGACCTGGCCGTCCGTCAACTGGAACCGGCTGCCGTGCCAGGGGCAGACCACGCAACCGTCCTCGATGGCGCCCTCATGCAGGGGGCCTCCGCGGTGGGTGCAGCGGTCCGACAGGGCACGGATCTCGCCGTTCTCACGGATGAGCAGCACGGCCACACCACCTGCGTCAACGCCGATGGGTTTGTCACTGACCTCGTCCTCGCCCGCCACGTCGGTCCAGTCAACCGGTGGTACCTCGAACGCCGTCGTGTCCGTTCCAACCCCGCGGGCGTAGGCAAGGTGACCACCCAGCCACCCGGAAGCGGACACTGCGGCCATCCCAAGTGCTGCCGTGACCACGCCGGTGCGGCGGGCGCTCCCGCTGCGCGCTATCGAGCTGCCCGTGAACAGTGCAATCGCGGTGAGGTTCAACGCTGCATGCACTAGCCCAACCCGGCGTTCAGCGCCCTGTGTGTCGGCCCATTCGCTTAGCCCGGTGAGTACGGTGGGCACCGCCGTGAGGTTCCCCAGGTTGATCAGCCGGCGCGCGGCTGTGCCATCGGAATTGGGCGCCGCTACGTCAAGGTAGAACGCCGATGCCCATGAGCCCAACGGAAGCAGCACGATGATCGGGTGCGCGGGATGGCCCGTTCCCGTCCCGCTGAGCACGTCCTTGATTGGTCCGGGTTTCAGCCACTTGCCCACCAGTCCTGCGACCTTGTCAGCCGGCCCGTCCAGGAACTCCGCGCGCTCCACGCGGTCGATCACGCTTTCAACCACGGTGTTGATGGTGGCAAGTGACATAGCAGCACTCCTTCTTTGAGGTTTGTATGGCTAGCTGGAGACGTCGTTCTCTATTTCGTCGGCCATGTCGTCAACCTTCTCCGGCCGCAGGTGCACTCCGGCTTCGTCGAGTCGTTCCTCCAGAACGTGCGTGACGTCGTCTTCCACGTGTCCGAGGCGGATTTCCGCGCGCACGTCCTCTGCAACGTCATTGACGGTGGCCTCTTCGTCCGCCTGCGATATGTCGTCATTCACGGTTTCGGGATTCTCCTGCGCGGCCATGGCTGTCTCCTTCACTCAGTGGACCTGCAACGTCCATCACACCGGATAGATAAACAGTAAGCTTAGTAACTGGCCCTGTCGACAGCAGGTCGAGGCAGGGCGTGTACCGGACGAAGGAGACTCACATGGCCGGCAGGTTTGAAATTTATGTGGATGACAACAGCCAACTGAGGTTCCGGCTCACCGGCGACGACGGCGCCACCCTCATGACCAGCGAACCCTACGCAGACAAGCAGACGGCGGTGGACGGCATCGATGGCATCCGCAATTGCGCTTCGACCGCGTTCATCACCGATCTGACGGAATCGGAAAAATCCCCATCCAGTCAGTAAAAATGACTTGAAATTCGCGAAACTTCAGTCATTTCTACTGACTCGATGAGGGGATGAGGATGTCCAACGGTGTTGGTCCGGTGCTGGAGAAGTTTCCGGATATCCGCCGGATCGCAGTGCTGCGCGGCGGGGGTCTTGGGGATCTCCTGTTCGCGTATCCGGCCCTGGACGCCCTGGCCTCGGCTTATCCAAGCGCTGACATCACGCTTCTCGGTACACCTCTGCATGCCGAGCTTCTACGGAACCGGCCGGGGCCCGTACAACACGTCGAGGTACTCCCCCACGCTCCAGGCGTGCGTCCGGGTGAGGAAGATCCCGTAGCCACGGCCAAGTTCGTCGAACGTATGCGTGCACAGACTTTCGATCTCGCCGTCCAGATCCACGGAGGCGGCCGCAACTCGAACCCGTTCCTGCTTGCCCTGGGCGCACGCCACACGGTCGGAACCCGGACCTCCGACGCGCCGGCCCTCGAACGCAACCTACCCTACATCTACTACCAGAACGAGTTCCTGCGCTCGCTCGAGGTGGTTGGTCTTGCGGGCGCCGCTCCGGTTTCCCTTGAGCCGCGCTTCACCGTCATTGAAGAGGAGAAGGCCGCGGGATACCGCCTGGCAGGACCGGGCAACCGTCCTCTGGTGGTGATCCATCCGGGCGCAACGGATCCGCGGCGACGGTGGCCGGCGTCGTCGTTCGCTGCAGTGGCCGCCATGGCGGCCCGGGACGGCAACGACGTCGTTGTTGTGGGCGACGACGGCGACGTCCCCACCGCGCGGGCCATCGTGCAGAGTGCTGGGGAGCGGGGCGGTGACGAGAGGATCCGCTCGCTGGCGGGTCAGTTGTCCCTCTCGGAACTGGCTGGCTTGCTGTCGGTAGCATCCGTCGTCGTCGGGAATGACAGCGGTCCGCGGCATCTCGCCCAGGCCGTTGGCGCGCCGACGGTCGGGATCTTCTGGGCGGGCAACGTCATCAGCGCCGGCACAATGGGCCGCATGCTGCACCGGGTTCATATCGCGTGGGTGATCGAGTGTCCGGTGTGCGGCGTGGACGTTACCCAGGTGGGCTGGACCGCTGAACGGTGCGAGCATGACGAATCGTTCGTTCAGCAAATCCAGTCCGAAGCCGTCTACGCGGATGTGCGCGAGCTCGCGTCACGTCAGGGGCATCCCGCGTAGGCGCTCGAGTCAGGCGACAGACGGCTGCCGAAGGTTCGAAGCAGTGTCGTGAGCTGCCAAGGTCTTGGGGAGTCTCGCAGCGAACTCGGCTACACCTCCAAGCCGCGGCCACGAGTAGCTGTGGCGGCGTTCGAGTTGGGGCAGGACTGGACTCCGGAGCAAATCTCCTAGTGGCTGCGCCGGACATATTTGGAGGACAGGCCGATGATGTGCGTCCCGTAAGCCGATCCCTGAGCGGACGTTCGCCTTCGTTTAGTGGGCCGAAGGAGGGAGAAGTGGGACGATAACGACCATGGCAACCTTTTCACGGGACAGGCTCGAGTTGACGGAGCCTCCCACGCCGGCCTTCGTCGTGGACCTGCGTCGAATGCTCAATTCCGCTGTTTCGCGTAAATGCTGCTGCTGTTACAGCAGAGCACGCCTACACGGGATGGGAAGCGGGGCACGAAACGGTCAATGGCTGGAGTACTAAAATCGCTAGGCGAACAGAGCCGGACAAGGTGATGGAAGTTTGGTACGACGCACTTGACGAAGACGTTTGTATCTATGGGACTGCGGAATAGAGAGAGTGGAAGCGGGAACCAGGTGACGACGCGGCAGCTCGTGACTGCTTGGACGAACTTGACCAACTGGTCGACGCATTCGCCAACAACTAGCCCCAGTAAAACCTCCGGGTTGGGCTCGTCAAGGTTTAGTTATTCTCCTAACCGTCTTGTCGCTGCAATCGGATTCGCTCTGGAGTGGAGACGAGCCAAAAGATCTGCCAATACAGAAGCCTAAAGTTCGCTCGACGATCCTCCTACGGGCGCTAACTCGATTGGTGAAAATTCTAAACGGGAGGGGAAGGGTCGTACTGGATGCCTTTTCGTACCTCTCGTGCACGATCGAGGCCAGCCAATCTCTTGACCAGATGCAGCGCCATATCGATCCCGGCTGAGACGCCGGCCGACGTAATGACGTCACCATCATCAATGAAACGCTCCTTGGTGCGAACATCGATGGTCGGATCGAGTTCCGTGAGCTTATCCAACGAAGCCCAATGAGTTGTTGCAGGTCGGTTCTGGAGCAATCCGGCTGCGGCGTAAACGAGCGAGCCAGTGCACACGCTCGTCATCAATGGCACCTCCGCGCGCTGGCGTCGCACCCAGTCCAACTGAACATCGTCGTGTAGTTGGGGTCGTGTTCCTGCACCTCCTGGGTAAAGCAGGACGTCTAACGGTGGAGCATCAGCATAAGAGTGATGAGCTCGCACCTCGAGTCCCTTGGCGCATTGAACCATCCCTCCAAGACGCGACAGGCATGAGATGGCGTAACCGTCCTCCGGGAAGATGCGCGCCCACCACGACAACACTTCCCAGGGTCCGATCGCGTCTAGTTCTTCTACGTCTGGAAAGAGCACGATTCCTATGTGCTTTGTCTCGCTGGTCACCGACCAACCTTATTCCTTCCGCATCACCGCCCTACCATCACACGCTGCAGGATCCTTCACCGGGACATTCGGATCCTGAAACTCGCTTCCATTTACAGGTACCCTGGTTTGGTTCATAGTCGAGGCATGAGAGCGGTTGGCATTCTCCCCGAGGACGCCCCCGATCCACGTGCCGAATGGGTCGAGAACCTGAAACTCATGCCTATTCCGGTGCTGGGGCTCGTGCCCCAACCGTCGCTGGAGGACACGGGCTCCGTCGGTCTGGGCTACGGCCTGGATGATCGTGGGTACAGCGAAATGACGGCGAGCATCACCTACACGCTCTGGCGAAACCCGGATGACCGCTCAGACCCCGTTAACCTCGCGGATCTCGACGAGGCCAGATGGTCAACGGCCAGGCCAGGACCGTCATCAACGGAATCGGTGTGCCCGGTGCGGAGGTCGATACGGACCCGTTCGTATACGGATTTGGAGCCCAACTGGTAGGAGGCGGCGTCATGACCGCAGTGCTTCCACGCGCTGAGATCAGGCGCATCCAGGTCCAGTTCACCACCCGGAGCTAACGGCTACACCCGCAGCGTCTGTAAGCCGATCCCTCTGCGAGATAGCACGACACGCACCGCTCGCCACTACCGTTCGGGCTCGATGGAGCCATACGACGAGGTGGACTGGCCAAGACGCCACTCGCACCCGTCCACTTCAACCCTCAATATTGAGAGCTCGCCTCGACGAAACAGGCGCCTCCGCTTTGCTATCTGCCCTCGCCCTTGAAGGTAGGCGCGCATCACGAGGCAGAGCTTTCGGAGTACGGCTTCTTTTTCCTCCTCGACGTCGTTGTAATCGAAGAGGATCGCACCCGACGTCCAGCTCGGGTATGGAAACACTCGCCCACTCGTAGCTGGCTCTGATCCTTGCTGTGCGGTCGTTCCCGAATCCGCTCACATGAACGCTGTGCGTCCAGGGATCGGCTTCAGAGGTGATTGTAAGCGGCCATGAAGAACTGCCCGTAGGCGGCCACGAAAGTGCCCACGGACGGCCAGTAAAACTGCCCACCGGTGGCCATGAGATCTGCCCACTTCCTTACTGTCCCTGCCGCGTCTTAAGCGGTGCGGAGCCTCTTCCCGCGTTTGGTTCGTACGCGTAGCTGCGGACCGTCGCGTTGTTCACCGATGACGGGTAGCCGTGGTTCCGGCCCATGTCGATGACGTCCACCCGACTGCGCTCGTCAGCCCACGCGCGCGGATGTAAGACTTGGTCATCATGTGCGCGGGGCGCACCTCTTCTTGAGCCATGCTTGCACCCTATATCTGCAGCCGTTCTCAGCTACGGCGATCAGAAACGATCGGTCATCGCATGGCGATTTTGCCCATGGTCGAACTTCACCGTTTGCGGAAACCGTAGAGGGTGCCGGGATTGAGAAACTGCCGCCCCCACAGGAGGCGCCTGTCGGCGCTGGTCAGCATTCCGAAGTCCGCAGCCTCCACCCAGTACTTACGAATAGCGTCTTCGATTCGGGCAACGATGTTGTTGGCCTCGTCTCTGGTCAGGTCATAGAGACTACGGGCCGCGATGAGGTCAGATAAGTTGTTCCGCCTTGTCCCATTCCTGTCATATGCGATGGCCTGCGAAGCCGTCTCTCCGCTACGCCGCATGGGCGAAAGGTCATAGGCGGGGCTGAGTATCGCTACAGATCCGTCCCAGAGTGCCGCGTGGTTCCGAAGGTGGTCGTCGGAGTTGGAGATTGACATGCTGAATGCGATGCGTGCGAAGAGCTCGGAGGCAGTACCCTCGGGCGCGCCGTTGTTGCGAAGAGCGTCCAGAAACTCGACATAGCTGCCGCTGCGCGCCTGCAGCTCGTCTAAGCCGGTCAGGGTCAGGGCGCTCGTCGCAAGAATGCGCCCGCCGTCGCTCGTTCGGTCGAATCGCTCAACCAGCAGGACACCCCGACCGAGGACGCTCTCGACGCGAGTTCGAGCGACATTCAGCCCCGCCTTCTCGGCGAGAAACATGCTCGCTGCCTCTGCCCCGACTACAGGGAAGTGGTCATTGGACGCGGTGAACTTCGCGATGTACTCGCGACCAGAGTCGTGGATGACGGACTTCGGGCGCGCCCCACCCATCGCTGTACCGCTCAGGAGAGCTCGCTCGAGTTCGAACGGCAGATCACCTCCGGCTTCAACGAGGTCTGCGGCGTTCAGGAGAGTTTCCAGCGGGGCGGGCGCCGCAGAACGCGGGACGTAGTCGGTGACTGACCTCTGGAAATCGATAGCGCCGAAGCGGTTGGAGCCGGAGTTCAGGAGATATGTGCGTTCGTCAAGGTCACCCGTGTCGGCGTCGTCACCTCGGTCACCGGTGACTTGGTACTGAACGACGCGCCGCCCCCATGCATCTGGTGAAGCGTCGCGCAGAGCACCAGGTAGCCCCATTGACCCAGTGGGTCCGAACGTTCGCTCGGATAGCGGGAGGGTTGGAGCTAGGGAGATGGCGTTGCCGCGCTCCAGGTACCGGCGACCGTAGTCGAAGGAGAACTGGCCGGGCGCACCCTCCCGAAGACGGCCAGCGGGCACCGGTGCGGTCGCCTCGGGCAGCCAAGCCCACACATAGATGTCAGAAGTCGAGGCCATCGTCGTTGTCCTTTCGCTTCTTGTCGACACGTGCGGGAAGCAGTGCGAGTCGTTCCTCGCCTCGTCGGCGGAGCGCGATGAGTTCACTGGGGTCGTCGACCCCGAACAGGGGGACACCAACGATCGACGCAACGTTGAAGACGTTGCCGATACTGCTAGCGGCGCTTCCGTGCTCGATGGCCGCCAAGGTTTTCCGCGTGATTCCGGCTGTGCCAGCGAGATGCTCGGCGGTCATCCCTCGCGCAACGCGCGCCATACGAATTTGCTGCCCGAGCACGACAATCGCGTCCTCGGCAGCGCGGGTTAGACCAAGTTCTCGACGTCCCATGGATAATAGTTTACCCCTAACGCCCACTTATGTATAAACTATTACCCGTTCGACTTCCATGCAAGGTGTTATCCTCGATGAGCGCGTCGTCGTCGCGACGACGGATCCAGTTGCCTTGGGTTTGCCGATTCCTGTAAGACCTGCCCGAGATAATGCCCGGTCAAGGCACCCTAACCGCTACAGGTCCGAAGTTGCGCGCTCCACCAAGTACCGAGTAATCGGACGAGCCAGCATGCCAGCACGCTGAAGCTGGCAGTCGTGAACAACATCGTGCGCATACAGGGATCGGTGCGTTCTTCGGTTGGAACCGCCCCCCTTTCCGGTGGCGGCCAAGCCTTCCCGGCGGCGGTTACACGGTGAGGTCTTCCCAGGTGAAGGTCGTTGTTTGCCCTGTTTCCCAGTCGCGCCGAAGGATGGCGTACGCAACCGAAGCGAGCAGCGTGCCATTTTCACCGGGCCAGCTTTCGCGGTAGTGGGCCTCTTTGAGCCAACCGCAGCGGAGGAAAATCTTACGCATGGCGACGTTGTCCTCTCTCGTCTGCCCCTCGAATCGGTTGATTGTCGGCATTGTCGTGAAGACATGGTGTGTGGCCGCCCGCAAAATCTCTGCTCCGAGGGCACGGTTGCGGAAGGGACCGTCAAGGCGAAGGTCGAACAACGGGCTACCCTCACTGAGGTCCTCCAACCGGAAGAAGCCAATACGTCCATGCTCGCTGTGGTCAATCCAGAACGAGTCGTTGTCTTCATCGCGAAAGCGCCCTTCAGCGATGGAGGTTTCCACCCGCTCGCGGGTGAGGTGAGAATGAACATGGAAAGGGAATTCGTTGCGCATCATGAAGCTGATGAGCGCTTCATGATCGTCTCCGACAGGATCAATACGCGTAAAGGTAACCGACATAGTGCCTCACCCTACTGTGTGCCAGCGGACCTGGTGTTCGAGAGCCTCGCCTAACCCGCACGGCGCGTCCAGCCAGGTGCTCAGCGTCGGTTGACCCAGAAAAACCCGAAACCCTGGCATCCAGGTGGGATAGTCGCTTCCTCCGGTGCGCCCCCTTGTGCCCGGCCGCCACCCAGCATCACCGTATCTCCAACTTCGGCGCTAAGGACATCCGCGGCGGCACCCTGAAATACGAGTTCATCGTTCTCCCATAGTGCCGTGTCGTTAGGAAAGATCGGTACCCATCGGTCACCTTGGGGGTCTTCAAGGAAGGTACAGCCGTTCTCGCGATGCAGCACGCCTTGCAACCCCGAGGAATCGCCGCCTCGTTCCTCCCGTTGAATGAAGGCCAGGCTGGATGTGTCTCCCTCAGCCGCAGGCGCACATCCGTTCGTGAACAACGCGCTTCCAGTCAGGAACGCGAGGGCACCAAGAGAACGGATCGTTCGCACGGCTGACCTCCTTCAAAGGAGTGTAAGACGTGCGCGAGCTTACGGCCATGAACCCTCATCATCGTGGTCACTCCAACCTCCCCGGCCTCTCGGGCGCGAGGGCATGACTGAACCCGGCAACGCCGAACTTCGACGCACAGTAGGCGGTCGCATCGCCGACCGCCCGGATCCTGAGCGTAAACGTGATCGATCCACGGCGGCGGCCGCAATTTGAACCCGTTCCTGCTTTCCCTCGGCGCACACCACACCGGCGGAACCCGGACTCCGGACGCACCGGCCCTCGACCGTAACCTGCGCTACATCTACTACCAGAACGAGTTCCTGCGCGCCCTCGAAGTGGTTGGCCTTGCGGGTGCCGCTCCGGTTGCCCTTGAGCCGCGGTTCACCGTCACCGAACAGGAGAAGGCTGCAGGAATACTCCTGATGGGGCAGCGCAGCCGACCACTCGTGGTGATTCACCCAGGCGCAACGGATCCGCGGCGTCCGTAGCGTCGGTCGTCGTCGGGAATGACAGCGGTCCGCGGCATCTCGCCCAGGCCGTTGGCGCGCCGACGGTCGGGATCTTCTGGGCGGGCAACGTCATCAGCGCCGGTGCAATGGGCCGTATGCTGCATCGGGTTCATATCGCGTGGGTGATCGAGTGTCCGGTGTGCGGCGTGGACGTTACCCAGGTGGGCTGGACCGCTGAACGGTGTGAGCATGACGAATCGTTCGTTCAGCAAATCCAGTCCGAAGCCGTCTACACGGATGTGCGCGAGTTTACGGGTCAGGTGCATCCGGCGTAGCCGCTCGAGCCAAGCGTGCTAGCGAATGATGTGCAGCGGGCCCTCTTCCGCGGTCGGAGGCTCGAACGCGTCAAAGTATTCGGCCGCTGTTTCCTCGCTCAGCTTTACCTCGTTCGGGGCAGTGCCGCTCCTAGCCCGCATGCGCTCAAGAACTACGTTTCGCGGAGTCGCAAGGTACACCGTCACCGGTGTGACTCCCAACCGGGTTAGAAGGCGCCGGTAGTCGTTCCGCATCGCTCGCGACCAGAACGAGAAGTCGAGGACAACGTCCCTGCCTGCGTTCACATAACTGACCAAGTGGTTTCGGAGGTGGTCCTCAATCGCTCGGGCAATGGAGGCTGAAAGCGGATGACTCTTGTGGCCGCGGATCCACGCCTCTTCATCGATCGACAGCCTGATAAAGCCCTCGTCCTCCAGTCGTCGGGCCCACGTTGACTTGCCAGACCCCGCCGGACCACACATGAACACCACACGACTCACGTTCTTCATGATAGTGACGCAAGGAAACAGGGGCCGTGAGCCGATCGCTTCTCAGCAGGGCACAATGATGAGCTGTCTAGACTTGGAGAGTGCTCAACGCCGAGGAGATCGTTCGACTGTACGGACCCTGGCGTCATCGCGTACCGGCTGATGCGGTCGAGTTGTTCAGCGGCTACCCCGGACGGTGGTGGATCGCCGGCGGGTGGGCAATCGAAGCCTTCACCGGGATACACCGATCACATGGCGACTTGGACGTCAGCATCCCGCGGTCAGACGTCGCCCTCCTGCGACGGTACCTCGGCACCCGTTTGGATGTGTGGGCTGCTGATAGAGGAACCCTTCGCCCCTTGATCGATGAAGTCAACGAACCGATTCCATCAGCGTGCAGCAACCTTTGGTTGCGTGCGGGTGGAGCCGAGCCGTGGGAATACGACGTCGTTCTCATGGACACAACCGATTCGATGTGGACCTACAAACGGGATGGACGTGTAGGTCGCGCAACCGGGGAGATTCTTTGGAACCTCGATGGAGTCGACTATCTGAGGCCCGAAGTCCAACTGTTACACAAAGCACCCGGATTACGGCCCAAGGACCAAGCGGACTTCGAATCGTGCCTACCCTTGCTGGACGATTTGGACCGACTCTGGCTCAGGTCAGCGTTGCAAGTCGCCCATCCGGATCACCCATGGCTCACCGAGCTTCAGGCCTTCCCATCTATGTAGGCGCAGAACCGTCTAGGCAGCATCAATGATGAAGGCCATATGCTGACCTAATGAGTTCTTCCAGCGCCCCACATGCGCCCGGTTCCGATGAGTGGTGGGACGTCACCGATGGACACGGGCATCCGACCGGGCAGGAGACCCTGACTGGCCTTCCGGCCGCTTCCACCTCATCGTTGCAACGTGTATTTACCGACATGATGGTGCAGTTCTTCTTACGCAACGATCAGCCACCAAGGAATTCCCCCTAACCTGGGAGTTCCCCGGCGGAAGTGCGTTCTCCGGGGAATCAAGCAAAGATGCCGCTCGGCGGGAGCTTCGTGAAGAAACCGGCCAACAGATTCCCTCCAACGGTTTGATCTTCGTGGAGCGCTTTCGCGAGACCTCGGCACTGATGGACTTCTACACGGCGCCTGCCGGACAAGGAATCGAACTGACACTCTGCCCGGACGAGGTGGCCGCCGCCGAATGGGTGTCATTGGACGAGCTGCAATTCAGGCTTCAGGCGGGCAAAATGGCACTGCCCTGGAAGGCTCGGTTGGAGAAGCTCTGGACCCCACTCGTCGACGTACTCCGGAAGACGCCTTCTCCTGCCAGGACCACTTAACGGTGGTTCCAGCATGGACGGCGCAGACTGACCGAGCCGCAAGGAAACTGCCCGTCCGTTCAGATGCGCCGGTTCGAACCGGCAGTCCTGAACGTCCGGGCAGTTTTTGTGTCCAACGACGGGAGACGCCTTCTGCTGCCGGCACTACGTTAGGGCCATGACCCCTCTTCCTCGTGGCAGATGAGCATCTGGCGCACTTCGCACCCACGCGGCTGCGACAGGGCAAACAGGATTGCTTCGGCCACCCGCGCCGGATCGTTGAGCCGTGAGTTGTCCTGCGGCTTGTACTTCTCGTCGCGGTCGTCGAAGAACTTGGTCTCCATGCCCCCGGGAATCATCGTGGTCACTCCAACCTCCCCGGCCATCTCGGCAGCGAGAGCATGACTGAACCCGACAACGCCGAACTTCGACGCACAGTATGCCGTCGCATCCCCCACCGCCCGGATTCCGAGCGTCGAAGCGATCGTGATGACCCGACCATGCGAGCCCTTCAGATACGGCAACGCGGCACGCACGGTGGAAACCGTACCCAACAGGTTGACCGCGAGCACCTTCTCCCACTGATCCGCCGGCACGTCCTCCAGGCGTCCGCACCGGTCGATCCCAGCGGCGGTGACGACGGCGTCAAGACCGTCGAGCGTCTCCGCCGCCTCCTGCACCGCGCGGGTCACGGCCTCGCGGTCGGCGACATCCACCTCGAGCGCCTTCACGCCCGAGGTCCCGCTGATGTCACGGTCCAGCACCACAGGGGTGCCGCCGGACTCAAGAACGCGCGCCACAACCGCTGCGCCGAGTCCTGAGGCACCGCCGGTGACGAGTACGCGTCCGGGGTTGAAAGTAGACATGTAAGTCCTTTCTCCTGAGTTACCCAACCTCGGCGAGCGCCGCGGCCAGGGAAGTGGTTGATCGGGCAGGTATATAGGGGACGGTGACGGTCTGGCCACCCCAGGAGCGTAGAAGCGCCGCTTCCGGCAGGTCCGCCGCCGAGTAGTCGCCGCCCTTGACCCAGATGTCGGGCCGCAGAGTGGCCAGGGCTTCCTCGGGTGTGTCTTCGCCGAAGATGTACACGGCATCAACGCATTCCAGGGCCGCGAGGAGCTCGGCGCGGTCTTCTTCGCCCATAATCGGCCGCTCGGAACCTTTGAGCCTGCGCACTGACTCGTCCGAGTTCAGGCACACGATCAGGCAGTCGCCCAACCGGCGCGCCGCGGCGAGGGTTCGGGCGTGGCCCGCGTGGAGCAGGTCGAAGCACCCACCCGTGGCAACCACGGTTCCGCCCGCCTCCCGCGTGGTGTGGGCAACCTGGAGCGCGTCGACGGCGGGACCCCGCAGCGCGGTGGGCATCGGGTCCACAGTCAGGGACGAAACCCCGCCGGCTGCGAGGAACTCCGCAGCATCCCGAACCGCGTCCTGGGCAGCATCAGCAAGGTCAGCGCCCGCCCCGAGCCGCAGGGCAAGGCTCGCGCAGAACCGGTCCCCCGCCCCGCACGGATCGTCCACCTGGACTACCGGAGCGGGCACCAGATGCGGCAGCTCACCGTTCTCGCCCTCACGATGGATCAGCGCGCCGCGGTTCCCCAGCGTGACGATAACCGCCCGGCTCCTCCACCGCTGCTGCAGGGCGTGGGCGGCATCGGCGGCGCCGCGCACGACGTCGGCCCCTCCCCCCGTGCCCGACTGTCCCGACGGTCCCGACGGTCCCGACGCCCCGGACGCCTTCAGCGCCTCGGCGAGGTTCGGCGTCACCGCCGCAACACCGGGAACGGGGTCAGCGCCGGACGGGTGCGGATCCCAGATCACCGGCACCCGAACGGCCATTCGCTCCAGCAGTCCGCGCAGCTCAGGGTTGGCCGTTAGCCCGCGCCCGTAATCAGAGACGACGACGACGTCGGCCGACTCCACCAAGCCCAGCATTTCCGCACTGACGCCGGGGGTGGGGGCAGCACCGCATCCCTCGTCGAAGCGCACCACCGCCTGATCGCCGGCGCGGACACGCGTCTTGACCGGGGTGGGCGCGCCGGAGGGACCCCAGGTGAGCGGAATGTCGCCGAGCTCTTCGCGGAGGCGCCAGGCGGCGTCGTCGTCGGACAGGACGGTGACCAGTTGCAGGCGGGAACCGGACCGGGCGTGCAAGTCCCGGTGCAGCATGCTTGCCACCAGCCCCGCACCACCTGCCCGTCGCCGGGCGTTCGATACATCGACCACGGGAACCGGCGCATCCGGGCACAGCCGCCCGGCGTCTCCGGAGAGGTCCACGTCGAGGAGCACGTCCCCGACCACAACAATGTTCATCTAGGCCTCCCGTCCGCGGCAGCGTGCCACTTCGGCATCGAATGCCCGGCACAGCGCGTGCAGGGCGATCAGGTGGCCCTCCTGGGCGTTGGCGGACCGCGCGTCCACTGCCACATGCTCGTCGCAGACGTCGGTCAGGGGGTTGGGACCCGGACCGGTCAGCGCCCAGCTGGTGACACCGGTTTCGCGTGCGGCTTCGGCGGCACGCAGCAGGTTCGGGCTCTTACCGCTGGTGCTCAGGAGCATGAGGACGTCGCCGTTCCGCCCGTGGGCACGCACCTGGCGGGCGAACATGTTCTCGTACCCGTAGTCGTTCGCGATTGCGGTGACCGCGGAGGACTCCGCGTGCAGGGAAATCGCGGAGAACGGTTCCCGTTCGCCGTCGAACCTGCCCACGAGCTCCGCCGTCAGGTGCTGTGCCTCAGCCGCCGACCCACCGTTTCCGGCAGCGAGCAGACGCTGGCCCCCAAGAAGGCGCCCGGCCAGCTCCACGCCCCAGTCGGCCAGAAGAGCGGCCGAGGACATGAGGGATTCGACGGCGGGAAGCACCTGCTGCAGGTGGCCCAGCACAGCCTCCAGTGCCGCGGCGCCGGCGTCGTCGTCAGTCAGCGGAACCGGCGGGGGCGGGGGCACCGGAGCCAGTGGTTGCCGGCGTCCGGGGCGGAACAGTGCAAGGCGTTCGGCGCTCACTGGGCGCTCCTTCCAGAGGCCTGCAGACCCGCGGTCCGCAGGACGCGCCCGGATGGTGCGCCGCGCCGTCGTCGTGCTCCGGAAGTTCCGCTCGCCTGGTTGAGGGTCAGTTGGTACACCTTCTCTGTATCCAGTGCTATCCGGTCCCAGGAGTACCGTGCGTGAACGCGCGCATGGCCGGCGCGGCCGAATTCGCGTGCGGCGTCCGGATCGGCAATCACCTGTCCGATCGCGTCCGCGAGCGCTTCGGAGTCCCGCGGGGGTACGTGCAGGCCGGTCTGGCCGTCAACCACCGAATCGATCAGGCCGCCCACCGCCGCCGCAATCACCGGGACGCCGCAGGCCATCGCCTCGAGCGGCACTATGCCGAAGGGCTCGTACCACGGCGCGCAGATCACGGCGTCGGCGCTGCGCAGCAGGGTCGGGATGCGCTCGCGCGGCACCTGTCCCAGCATGACCACGCGGTCCGCCACGTTCAGATCCTGCGCCAACGCCCGCAGCCGGCGCGCCTCAGGGTCCTCGTCCAACCTGGAGGCCTCACCGGCTCCGCCCACGATCACGAGTTCGACGTCGTTCATTCCCCTGTCCGCCAGCTCCCGCAAAGCACGGATCACCAGGTCCACGCCCTTGCGCGGGACAAGCCTGCCGATCGTGACGAGACGATGTTTCCGCCCGCGCTCCTCCACCGGGCCGTCAAGGCCGAACAGGCCGAGGTCGACGCCGCACGGCGCCACCGAGACGCGGGTCCCGTCCACGCCCATCGCCTTGAGTTCGAACACCTCGTCCGAGCAGGTTGCAATCACCCGGTCCGCGTTCCTGCCCACTGACGGCTCGAGCCATTCGCGTTCCTTGGGGCTGGTGTCCGCACGGCCCTGGTGGCGCCGTTTGACGGTCCCGAGGGCGTGGAAGGTCTGCAGTACCGCGATGGAGTGCCCAAACTGTTCCCTGCCGGCCGCGTCCAGGGCCGCCAGTCCCGACATCCAGAAGTGACCGTGCACCACATCAGGAGGGGCGAGGTCCCAGTCGGCGGCCATGCCTTCCGCGAGCGCACCCATGTAGGGCAGCAGCTGATCCTTCGGCACTACCTCCGGCGGACCGGCATCAACGTGGACCACTTCCAATCCGGGGCTGACCTGCACCCGCTCCGGGAGGTCGGTACTGTCCCGGCGTGTGTACACGCTCACACTGTGGCCGCGCCGGGCCAGGGCGCTGGAGAGCGCCGCGACGTGGACATTCTGCCCGCCCGCGTCGACGCCTCCCAGTGCAGCCAGCGGGCTTGCGTGCTCCGACACCATGGATATTCTCACTGTGCTCTCCTCTCAGGAACTGCAAGTTTGCGGGTACGTTCCGCGGTTCGTGCCAGGACCCCGTTCCAGGCCTCGAGGAACGCATCGAGGCCGTAGCGTTTAAGCGCTACCTGCCGCGCCGCCGTTCCTCTGGCGCGGGCTTCGTCGGGATCCTCCATCAACAGCCGAACCATGGCGCACAATTCGTCGACATCCGTGGAGATGGCACCGGCCTCCGGCGGAACGGCCCGAGCGGCCTCGGTGGTGGCCAGCGCGACGACGGGAAGCCCCAGGTGCATCGCCTCCAGCAGGGACAGCCCCAGCGAGGTCCAGCGCATCGGGTGCACGTAGGCACGTCGGCGCGCGAGTTCTGCGTGCAGCGAAGGAGTCGGAAGGTCCCCGCACACGGTGAGCTCGTCCGGCCCGAGGCCGAGGGCTGCCGGCAGTTTCCCAGTGCCCATGCCGAACACATCCAGGTGCGCAGCCCGGGCAAACCGGGGAAGGAGATCCGTTCCCGTGACCCTTCCACGCCGGACGGGCTCGTTGACCACGGCTGCCAGATGGTCCAGCTCTCCGGTGTAGCGGTGGCCGGGATCCACGATGCCGTGTTCCACCACCATGGTGGGCGCTATCCCGCAGTCCCAGAAAACGTCATTGAAGTGGGTGACGTGGACAACCGGAATCTCCGCCTGGCCGGCCAGCGGGTGCCTGGTCGAGGGTATGTCTGACTTGGGCGTGTTGTGCTCCAGGAAAACTGCCGGAATATCCCGGCCCGGGCGTCGTCCGAGGAGCAGCTCACACTCGGTGAGCTCCTCGGTGCGCTGCAGCACCACCACGTCGAAGTCCTGGTCCCGCAGATCCTCGGGAGCCACCTCGATCACGGATTCCGGCCAGTCGCGCCCGGCGCGCCCCAGCCCCCACGGACCGCCGTCGGGCGTTGTTGGAAGCACGTACTGGTGCGGGCCGCGGACGAAGGCATCCGTCCAGCCGCCGTGTACATGCCACAACAGGATTTTCATGCGTGCCTCGTTTCTTTTCTCGCCGCTTGTCTGCTGGCCAGGGACGACACACCGGCGACCAGCCGCTCCACCGCGGCGAAGGCTTCCTCCGGGGTCACCTTCGTCAGGCACGGGTGGCCGGGGACGGGGCAGGTGCGCGCACGCGTCTGCCTGCACGGCGCCTGCTGGTCGCCGAGAAGTTCCAGCGGCACCCGATATGGAGCCCACCGGATGGCGGGGACCACCGGGGAGAAGAGGCTTACCACCGGGGTGCCCACGGCGGCCGCCAGGTGCGCTGGTCCTGTGTTGCCGGTGACGACGGCGGACGCTCCCGCCAGTACGCCGGCCATCGTCCGCAGATCGGTCCGGCCGCCGAGGTCCACGCCGTCGGGTCCGGCAACCGTGGCGGTCAACTCCCGCTCACCGCGTCCGCCGGTGACGACCACGCGATACCCGGCTCCAATGAGCAGCTCCGCGAGCGCTGCGTGGTGCAGGGCGGGCCACGCACGGGCCGGAACTGCCGCTCCGGGGTGCAGGACGACGTAGGGTTCCTCCCCCGTCAGCCCGGCGGTGTCCGGGACGTCATGCACGTGGAGGCGGCCGTCGTCGTCGTTGGGCAGGCGGTAACCCGCAGCGGCTGCGATGCCGAGGGCGCGTTCAGCTTCGGGCTGGTCCTCGGGAAAGTCTTCTCCGGGCTTCAGCCGGATGTCCAGAAGGCTCCCGGGATAGTCGATGGACGCTCCCGTGATCCGCTCCACCCCGGCCAACCGCAGCAGCATCGCCAGCGGCAGCGGGGACTGGTGGAACGAGGTCAGGATAACGGCGTCGGCAATGTGCGCGTCCTGGATGGCGTCGACGAGGGTATCCAGATGCTCGCGCGTCACCTCCGGCGCCGGGGCGGTGATCCAGGGGCAGTTCCAGACGACGACGTCGGACACTCCCGGAAGAAGCTCGGCCGCCGGCGCGCCCTGCGGCCCGCACAACATAACGACGCCGGCGCTGTTCGCCGCGACAGCCCTGACGGCCGGGCCGGAGAGCAGCACATCACCGACGCTGTCCAGCCTTGCCACAAGCACCCGGCCGCTCATCTGCGCCCCTCCCCCGTCAGAAGGCTCACCGCAGAGGCGAGGTCCGCGGCAACCAGCGGCGCGGCGTCGATCTCCTCCTGCCGTGTTACGGAGGTGGGCACCAGCACGCCGATCGCTCCGGCGGCGACGGCGGCCTCAACGTCCGTGCCGATGTCGCCGATGAAAGCCACCTCCGAGGGGTCCAGACCCAACTGTTCGCAGGCGTTGAGAATCATTCCGGGTGCAGGCTTCCGGCATGCGCAGCCGGAATCCGGTCCGTGCGGGCACAGTTCCCAGAGGTCGAAGGGGCCAAGCAGTTCATCGACCCGCGCGTTCACGGCGTCCACCTGCTCACGGGTAATGAGTCCGCGCGCAATGCCGGACTGGTTGGTCACAACGCCGAGGGGCAGTCCCGCAGCACGGAGATCGTCCAGCACGCCAGCCACGCCCGGGATGGCTTCGACCCGCCCGGGATCGCCGTTGTATGGCACGTCGACCACCAGGGTGCCGTCGCGATCCAGGAGGACGGCCTTCGGTGTGCAACTCATACCCGCACTGTTCCCGAACTCGCCGGCGCCTAAACACTTCCGGCAGAAGAAGTTGATTTCTGGCAGGATCCGTATATGCAGCCAGAAGCAGCCGGAGAGTTCCTGGAACCGGACGGACGCCCGGAAGTACTGGTCTTGCGCGCCCTGAAACTGGGTGACCTGCTGGTCGCGGTCCCTGCCCTGCGGGGGCTGCGACGGGCATTCCCCGACCACCGGATCCTCTACGCCGCCCAGCGTTGGCTGGAGCCGCTCGTCCTGCTGACCGGTTGCGTCGATGCTCTGTTGCCCACCCACGGCCTGGATGAACCGCTGGCGCTGCCTCCCGGGCGGATCGACGTCGCGGTCAACCTCCATGGCAGCGGCCCGCAAAGCCGCGGACGGCTCGAAGCCCTCGCACCTGCACGCCGGATCGGCCACGCGGCCCCCGGGTGGGGCGGGCCCGCCTGGCTGGACGGCCTGCATGAGCGCGACCGCTGGACGCGCCTGCTGACGGCGCACGGGGTGGAGGCGGACCCGCTCGACTACCGGCTTGCTTCCCCTGCGGTGGAGGCGGCAGCCGCGGGCGCCGTCGTCGTCCACGCCGGTGCTGCGTACGGTAGCCGGCTGTGGCCGGTCGAGCGCTTCGCCGACGTCGCGCGGAAGCTCTCCGATGCCGGCCACCGCGTGCTGTTGACGGGCAGTGCAAGCGAGCGTCCGCGCGCCGTCGCCGTCCAGGAGGCCGCCGGGCTGCCCGCGGAAGCCGTGGTCGCCGGGAGCCTGGGCCTGCTCGAGTTCGCGGCGGTGGTTGCCGAAGCCGCGCTTGTGATCTCAGCCGATACCGGTGCGGCGCATCTGGCCTCGGCGTACGCGCGGCCGTCCGTCGTGCTGTTCGGGCCCGCGCCTGAGAGCGAATGGGGACCGCCGCCGGGTCCGCATGTTGTGCTGACGGATGAGTCCAGGCGGCTCGGCCGGACCTTCGCTGAGGAGCCGGACCCGGCGCTGCTTGCCGTGAGTGTCGCGGATGTACTGGACGCCGCAAGAAACCTGGGTGTGCTGTAGGCGGCCTGTCCGGCGCTAACGCCTGAAGGTGATCCGATAGTATCGGCGTCAAGCGAACCGGCGGCGGCGCCGGACGGTCAACCTCAGTTGCAGACCGAAGCTGGCGGACTCAGTCCGGGGAACTGAAGGGGGCACCTTTTTCGTGATTGCGCTGCTGATTGCTGCTGCTCTGGCCCTGATCCTGACGCTGCTCGGCACACCGGTGCTGGCTCGCTTCCTGGTCAGGAAGAACTACGGCCAGTTCATCCGGGATGACGGCCCCACCTCACATCACACCAAGCGCGGTACCCCCACCATGGGCGGGGTGTGGATCATCGGCTCCGTGGTCATCGCCTACTTTGCAACGCACGGAATCATGCTGCTCTCCGGCGAATCGAACGGTCCAACGGCTTCTGGCCTGCTGCTGCTTCTGGTCACGGTTGGCATGGGCGTGGTGGGCTTCTTTGACGACTACATCAAGGTTTCCAGGCAGCGCAGCCTCGGCCTTACCGGCCCGGGAAAGATCATCGGCCAGATTCTTGTCGGGGTAGCGTTCGCCATCCTCGCGCTCAACTTTCCCGACGAAAACGGGCGCACACCAGCCTCCACCGCTATTTCGTTTGTCCGGGATACGGCCATTGACCTGGCCTTCGCCGGCCCGCTGATCGGTGCGATCCTCTTCATCCTGTGGTCCACGTTCATCCTGACCGCTACATCCAACGCCGTGAATGTTGCCGATGGGCTGGACGGCCTTGCTACTGGCGCCTCGATCTTCGTTTTCGGCGCGTTTATGCTGATGGGCATCTGGCAGTTCAACCAGCGATGCACTGATCCGAGCGTCCCCGCGAACATCTGCTACGAAGTGCGTGATCCGCTGGACCTGGCCCTGATCGCCGCCGCCTTATGCGGTTCACTCGTTGGATTCCTCTGGTGGAACACTTCGCCGGCGAAGATCATCATGGGCGACACCGGGTCACTCGCTCTCGGTGGCGCAATTGCCGGCTTTGCGATCCTGTCCCGCACCCAACTCCTCCTGGTCATCCTGGCGGGCCTGTTTGTCATGATCACACTGTCCGTCATCATTCAGGTGACCTACTTCAAACTCTCCGGAGGTAAACGCGTCTTCCGGATGACCCCGCTGCATCACCACTTCGAGTTGAAGGGCTGGGAGCAGGTCACCGTGGTGGCCCGCTTCTGGATCATCGCCGGCTTGTTCGTAGCTGTCGGCCTCGTCATCTTCTACGCCGAGTGGGTTGTACTGCTGTAACCGGCTCCCGGAGGAACCTGCGCGAGCAGCCGTTTCTGCAGCTTGACCAGGGTGCGCGCGAGCAGCCGCGAAACCTGCATCTGGGTCATGCCCAGGCGCTGGCCTATGCGTTCCTGGCTTTCCTCGTGAAAGTAACGCCGGAAGAGCAACTCTTTCTCCTTTTCGGAGAGCTCCCGAACTGCAGCGCGCAGCGAGAGGACCTCGTCGCTGCGGGCGAAGTCGTCGCCCTCCGCCTCGAGGGTGTCCGCCCAGGTAAATGCGCCTGGGGAGGCATCGATAGACTCCGGACGCTGGCATCCGGCACACGCGAGCGCTTCGACGACGACGGCGGGACTCCGGTCCAGCTCTTCGGCTAGCTCTGCGATGGATGGCTCCCTGCCGAGCCGCTGTGCGAGGGTTTGCGAAGCTTTCATGGCCTCAGACTTGAGATCCTGCAGTTCGCGTGGCGGACGAATGATCCAGCTGCAGTCCCGCAGGTAGCGTTTCACCTCCCCGCGGATGGTCGGCACCGCATAGGCGCAGAACTCCACACCGATGGTCGGATCGAAACGTTGCGCGGCCTTCACAAGTCCCATGTACGCCACTTGCCGGATGTCAGCGGCGTCGTAGCTGAAAGCGGAAAAACCCCGCGCAATGGTATCGGCGACGTGCAGATGGTCCAGCGCCATCTCTTCGTGAATCGCGGCACGGAGCCGCCCGTCGCTGCGCTGGGCACGTGAATGGGTGCTCGGGGAATCCGATAGATTTTCGGCTGTGCGCATGCTTTCACCTCTTGCGTGGGACGGAGGCCGGAAGTTCCATCCCAGAAGAACATAAGCATGCTGACTATCGCAACGGATTTATAGAATCGTTACCTAAAAAATCTTTTCATCGTTTCTCGGCTGAGGTATTGACTACTTCTCCTTGATCTACTAAGGATGCTTACTTCCTCATGGTCGATCAGTCGGGTCATGCCGGCTGGCCTTTGTCCTGGCCACCGCCCCAAACCGCTCAGCGTTTGGTCACATATTCGTCGAGCTTTTCGAGGGTCCGCTCGATCGACGCCGGGTGTTTCCTGGTGAAGCCGAGAACCTTGAGGATCGGCTTCCAGGGCACCTCAGTTGCGTCCCATTCCTCGGTGACCGTGGTGCCGCCGTCGTTCTGTTCAAGCGTGTAGCGCCAGACGTGGCGGGAGAAATGCCGCCAGGCGATCCGGCGGTCTTCCTCGAACTCGACCACGGTGTTGAGGATCTTGTATGGTGCGCCGATCTTCATGTCCATGCCGAACTTGGCTCCCTTGGACAGACGCTCCGGCCCGTTGGGCTGCTCCCCCGTCACCGTACCTGAGCCATCGATGACGCTGTGCAGCGCCGGGGTAGCCAGCACCTCGAAGATGGCGCTGGCGGGGGCGGCGATGAATCGTTCGCGGCGTATGAAATATGGGGATGTCATGGGTACATTCTCCATCGAGCGGGCGCTAACAACGGGATCTCAGCGCGAGAACGGTAATCAGCGCCCGCTCGATGCAGGGGTTTGAGCGGGCCGCAGGAGCTCAGCGCGCGGCGGGCTGCGCGGGCACAATACCTGCATCCCGCTCGACCTTGGTGTCCCGTTCAATCACGGTGGACAGTTCCTTCTCTTGCACGAAGGAGAGTAGGATCGCCGCAATCACGCCAAGCGGCGCCATGTAGAGGAAGAGCGGAGTCAGCGCATCGTTGTAGGACTGGATGATCGGTGACTGCAGTGCATCCGGCAGGGAGTTCACCACGGCCGGCGTCAGGGAGTTGGCCCCACCGTCGAGGGCGGAACCGGCGGCGGGGAGCCGCTCCAGCAGGAGTTCGCTCACGCGCGCCGTGAAGAGGCTGCCCACAATGGCCGAGCCAAGGGTTGCACCGATCTGCCGGAAGTAGTTGTTCGACGCCGTTGCTGTCCCGACCACACGGTTGGGGAAGGTGTTCTGCACGATCAGCACGAGGATTTGCATGCTCAGGCCCAGCCCGGCACCCATGATGGCAATGTACACACAGATGATCCATACCGGCGTCGTCGGGGTGATGGTTGAGAGCAGGAGCAGCGCAACGGTGACCGCCAGCGAACCCGCGATGGGCATCCACTTGTAACGGCCGGTTTTACTGACCAGGACTCCGGACCCGGTGGAGGTCAGGATCAGGGCACCCATCATCGGGATCATGAGCAACCCGGCGTTGGTCGCGCTTGCCCCGGTCACCATCTGCAGGTAGGTGGGCAGGTACCCGATCGCGCCGAACATGGTGACGCCGATCATCAGCCCGCCCGCGGTGGTGAGGACGAAGTTCCGTTCCCGGAAGAGGCTCATCGGGAGGATAGGTTCCTTCGCCCGACGCTCGGCGAGTACAAACAGCACGGCACTGCCGACGGCGACGGCAAACAGGCCGAGGATCTGGATGGAGAGCCACTCGTATTCAGTACCGCCCCAGGTGCCCACGAGGACAATGGAGGTTGTCGCGATCGCCAGCAGCACCATTCCCGTGACGTCAATATGCGGATGCGAACGCTCACGGGCAGGCAGATGCAGGAAGAACAGCACCACTACGATCGCCAGCACCCCCAGCGGCATGTTGATCCAGAACATCCAGCGCCAGCCGGGACCCTCCGTGAACCAGCCGCCCAGCAGCGGGCCGGCCACCGAGGCGAACGCGAACACGCCACCCATGGCGCCCATGTACTTTCCGCGCTCACGGGCGGGAACGACGTCGGCAATGATGGCCTGCGAGAGAATCATCAGCCCGCCGCCGCCGAGCCCCTGGAACGCGCGGCCCGCAATCAGCCACTCCATGTTCGGCGCGAGCCCACCCACAACTGAGCCGGCCATGAAGATGACGATCGCCAGCAGCAGGAGGTTCTTCCGGCCGATCAGGTCGCCGAGCTTCCCATAGATCGGCATGACGATCGTCGCGGCGAGAATGTACGCCGTGATGACCCACAGCATCTGGTCAACGCCGCTGAGCTCGCCGACGATGGTGGGCAGCGCCGTGCTGAGGATCATCTGGTTCAGTGCGGCCAGCAGCATGGAAAGCATCAGGCCGACGAACAGCAGGAGCAATCCGGATTCTTTGCGTTGTGCGGTAGCAGTACTTGTCATCGAATTTCCTCAAGGACCTCTCGGAGAAGTGCGGTGGCTCCGTCAAGGGCCTGGAACTGGTTGTGGATTGTGGGCGAGTCAGCCGCCTGCTGCATCGCGTAGCGCATCGGGGCTCCCGCCACGAGGACAATCATCCGCGCGACGTCCTCCGCCGAGTGCCGGCTGAGTGCCGCCTGCCACCGCCCGGTCGCCGCGATCTGCTCCGCGACCACCTCACGGACCAACTGCTCGACCTGCAGGAAGTAGGCGAATCGGCGCTGGCGCAGGTACGGATACGCGGTGATTACCTCGAGCCGCAGGCTCGCTTCCGGCTCGCCGCCCTCGGTGGAGTGCACGACGGCGATGAGCAGCCGGGAGACCTGCTCAAGAAGGTCATGGTCAGCCGAGAACTCCTCAAGGAGTTGCTCATCGATGCTTGGCTCCTGCAGGCCAAGAATCGCGTCTTCCTTGGTACCGAAATAGTTGAAGAAGGTGCGCGGCGAGACGTTGGCGAGCGTGGCGATCTGCTCCACGGTGACGCTGTCCGGGCCCTTTTCGAGCGTCAGCCGGGCCGCGGCGTCGTGCAGTGCTGTCCAGGTTTCATTGCGCTTGCGCGTGCGAAGGGAAACTAGTTGACTCACCGAATGATTGTCTCACGCAACCATATTGTTGCACAAGTGCAAGGTTGCAGAACTGCAAGAAAGGAACGACGACGACGGCGGCGGGTGGCACCGCCGTCGTCGTTCTTCCAGAGCGCGTCCTGCGCGAGCGGGCGCTACCGGCTCCGGCCGCTCCCGTGATACGTGCGTTCGACGGCGAACCGCAGCGGCGCCAGCTCCGCACGACGGCGCGCCAGGTCGAGGGCGTGGGCGTCGAGTCGGCGGTCCTCGTCGCTGTGAAGCGGCAGCTGCGGAACGTCGGCGGCGCCGCCCGTCTCATCGCGGGTGACGAAGATGGTCATGCACAGGGTGGTGCGCCGCCACTGCGCGCCGCGCGGGTCACGGGCGCGGGTGTGGACCGCGATGTGCATGCTGTGCGGGCCGGTATGGATGAGCCGGGCCTCGAGTTCAACGAGGTCGCCGATGTGGATGGGATTCAGGAAGTGGATGCCGCCGGAGTAGACCGCCACGGAGTCCCGTCCGCACCACGACATCGCACAGGCACGCGCCACTTCGTCGATCCAGCGCATCACAATCCCGCCGTGTGCGTTCCCGCCCCAGTTCACGTCCGACGGCGCAGCCAGGAATCGGAACTGCTCACGCGGGGTTGTGCCGGCGTCCGTGTAGGCCTGGGCGTGCATGGCGTCGCGGATCTCGTTCCGCGCCGCGATCCTGCCTGCGGCTCCCTCCGCGAGCTGGGAAGACTCCTCATCCGTAGGCGACCACGGCGGTATCTGCTTCGGGCGGCGGTCCTCATCCATCGCGACGAACACGAGGACACAGTCCATTGCGGGCCGGAACACCCGATCCCGGACGTCGGCGGCATCGACCGTGACCACCACCTGCATACTCGATCGCCCCGTGTGAACGATCCGGGCATCGACTTCAATGAGGTCACCGTTCCGGATGGGCCTCGTGAAGTGTACGTTGCCGACGTACGCGGTGACACAGTAGCCGCCGCTGTACCCGGTGGCGCAGGCATAGCCCGCCTTGTCGATCCATTCGAGAACCCGACCCGCCTGCACGGTGGTGCCGTCCTCCGAGACGTCCGTGGGTGAGGCGAGGAAACGCAGCGTGATTCGGTCATTCATTGGCGGGCAGTCCTCCCTTGCCGTCGTCGCGTCGGCAACAGGTAATCATCAAACCATGGGTGTGGTCCGTCCAGGTTTGTTACGCCGTGCGGGGTCAGTAGGCCATTAGATGCCTACAACAAAACGACGACGACGGCCGCCACCTTCGCTTGGAAGGTGACGGCCGCCGTCGTCGTTCGTGGAGTGTTAGAGCCCTGCGTAGACTTCGCGCAGCAGGCGGGCGGTCTCGGACGGCGTCTTGCCGACCTTCACGCCGGCGGCTTCGAGCGCTTCCTTCTTGGCCTGTGCGGTACCGGCCGAGCCGGACACGATGGCACCTGCGTGGCCCATGGTCTTGCCCTCGGGAGCAGTGAAGCCTGCAACGTAGCCGACAACCGGCTTGGTTACGTTTGCCTTGATGAACTCGGCTGCGCGCTCTTCAGCGTCACCGCCGATTTCGCCGATCATGACGATCGCCTTGGTCTCGGGATCCGCTTCGAACGCCTCGAGGGCGTCGATGTGGGTGGTTCCGATAACCGGGTCGCCGCCGATGCCGATGGCGGTGGAGAAGCCGAGGTCACGCAGTTCGTACATCATCTGGTAGGTCAGGGTGCCGGACTTCGACACGAGGCCCACGCCGCCCTTCCCGGTGATGTTCGCGGGGGTGATGCCTACCAGCGCCTCGTCCGGGGTGATGATGCCGGGGCAGTTGGGGCCGATGATGCGGGTGATCTGCTTGCCGTTGGCATCAACGCGGGACTTGGCCAGGGCCCAGAACTCGGCGGAGTCCTGTACCGGCACGCCTTCGGTGATGATGACCACGAGGCCGATCTCAGCGTCGATTGCTTCGACAACGGCGTCCTTGGTGAACGCCGGCGGGACGAAGATGATCGAGACGTCGGCGCCGGTTTCCGCGATGGCTTCCTTGACGGTGCCGAACACCGGGAGTGTGACCTCGCCGTGTGTGACGGTGGTTCCGGCCTTGCGTGCGTTGACGCCGCCGACAACCTGCGTGCCTGCCTTCAGCATCAGAGCGGTGTGCTTGGTGCCCTCGCCGCCGGTGATGCCCTGGACGATCACCTTGGAATCTTTATTCAGAAAGATTGACATGTCTGTTCCTTAATCCTTTGGTCCCGAAGGGCTTAGCGGCCAGCGTGCGCCAGCTCAGCGGCCTTGTCGGCACCTTCATCCATGGTGTCGGCGAGGGTGACCATCGGATGGTTGGCCTCGGCGAGGATACGGCGACCCTCTTCGACGTTGTTGCCGTCAAGACGCACAACCAGCGGCTTGTTCTCTTTGTCGCCGAGGATCTCCAACGCCTTGACGATGCCGTTTGCAACTGCATCACAGGCGGTGATTCCACCGAAGACGTTCACGAAGACGCTCTTGACCTGGCTGTCATTCAGGATGACGTCCAGTCCGGCTGCCATGACCGCAGCCGACGCTCCACCGCCGATGTCGAGGAAGTTGGCGGGCTTCACGTCGCCGTGCTTCTCGCCTGCGTAGGCAACGACGTCGAGCGTGGACATGACCAGGCCGGCACCGTTGCCGATGATGCCCACTTCGCCGTCGAGCTTGACGTAGTTGAGGTCGTTTTCCTTCGCCTTGGCCTCAAGGGGATCCGTGGCGTCCTTGTCCTCGAGGGCAGCGTGCCCCTTCTGACGGAAGTCAGCGTTCTCATCGAGGGTGACCTTGCCGTCCAGCGCAAGGATGTCACCGGCGCCGGTCTTCACCAGCGGGTTGACCTCAACGAGGGTGGCGTCTTCCTTCACGAAGACGTCCCACAGCTTCAGGATGGTGTTGGCGACGCCCTCGCGCAGCTCGGGAGCGAACCCGGCGGCCTCTATAATTTCGTCTGCCTTCGCCCTGTCGATTCCGACGGAAGGATCAATGGCGATCCGCGCAAGAGCATCGGGGCGCTCGACCGCGAGCTGCTCGATTTCCACGCCGCCCTCAACCGAGCACATTGCGAGGTAGTTGCGGTTGGCGCGGTCCAGCAGCACTGAGAAGTAGTACTCTTCGGCGATGTCCGCGCCCTGGGCGATCATGACCTTGTGGACTGTGTGGCCCTTGATGTCCATGCCGAGGATCGCGGAGGCATACTCGTGGGCCTCATCCGGGGTCTTGGCAACCTTCACGCCGCCGGCCTTGCCGCGGCCGCCAACTTTGACCTGCGCCTTGACGACAACAACGCCGCCAATTTTCTCGGCTGCTGCTTTTGCTTCTTCGGGGGTCTGCGCCACGATACCGGCAAGCACGGGAACGCCGTGAGCCTCAAATAGATCGCGCGCCTGATATTCAAACAGGTCCACTTATCTAGTGTCCTTCTACGTCGAAGTAGGTTTACACAGGGAACTCTAGCCCCTTGGCTCGAAACGCCTTCCCCAGAGTACCTGTTTCGTGAGTAAGCACACAGTTCTATGAGTTGTAGAAAAGTAACCCTTTCGGTTACCGTTCCGCAGCCTCTTCGGAGGCGCTTTCCGGCGCTTCCTCCGGCGTGAAGATTTCGTAGCCTGCGGCCGACGCCACAAACCCGTGACCCGATTCCGCGTGCACGCAGACGAGTCCGTCAGTCGCCCGCCCGCACCGGAAGCCTTTCAGCTCAACGGCAGCGTCATCCGCGAGGACGGGCAGCCGCGTGAGCGCGTGCTCACTCTCCCCGGTGCCGGGGCCCAGTTGGGCTTCCATCAAGGTCATTCCCACCCGGCAACCGCCGTAAGTGACACCATCCGCCGTGAGCAGGACAGTGCCGCCCTTGAACCCGAGGGTGGTGCCATGGCAATCGTCTGTCACCTCGGCAGGTTCGGGATAACGAGCGAGTTCGCAGTACACCGCTGGGACGGCAAGCAGGGTGTCATCGCGTGTTCCGCCGGAGAGCCGCGGGTCCACGGGTGAATTGATGATCCCGCCCTGCTCAGTGGTGATGGCGCAGTACGTATTGCGGTCCTGTGTCAGGAACGCGGCCACGTCCCCGTCGAGCTGCTGAAGCTCGGTGACGGGAACCTCCGGCATGGCTACCAATTCCTCGAGCGGGCTGAGCTCCGGTGCGAGGCTGGGAGTGGGATTGCTGATGGGAATCTCGACGCATCCGCTCACCGTCAGCAGCGCAGTCAGAGCCAAGATTACGACGACGACGCGCGCCCTGGCACACGCCCGGACTCCCCCGATGACCGGTTTCATAGTCGCACTAACCCACTTTGGTGAGCGGTGCGTAACGCAGCAGCAGTCGCTTCTCGCCGATGTCGAACTTCACCTTGGCGACCATCTTGTCCCCGGCGCCCTCCACCGCGAGGACGGTGCCGTTGCCGAAGGTGGTGTGGTTGACCTTGTCTCCCGCGGACACTGCGACAACTTCCTTCTGGGGCTGCACCCTGCCTGCCGCCTTGCCGGGCAGACCGCGACCGGAATCATTGCCCGAGGCGCCACCGGCTCCCCAGTAGGAGCCGCTGAATCGAGGGCCGTTGATGCTCTGGCCTCCAGTCCAAGCCGGTCGTGCACTTCCTTCACGCTTCCAGTCGATGAGCTCCTCCGGCACCTCACCCACGAACTGGCTTGCGGGGTTGTACTGGCTCTGACCCCACAGGCTGCGAACCTCGGAGCGCGTGATGTACAGCCGCTTCCGTGCACGGGTCAGGCCGACGTACGCCAGACGGCGTTCCTCGGCGAGCTCAGCGGGATCGGTTGCCGAACGTTGGTGCGGGAAGATTCCCTGTTCCATGCCGGTGAGGAAAACCACCGGAAACTCAAGTCCCTTCGCCGTATGCAGGGTCATCAGTGTGACAACGCCCTGCCGGCGTGCCTCGGCTACGGCCTTCTCGACGTCCTCGTCCGAGCCTGCCGGAGCATTCGGAATCTGGTCTGCGTCCGCCACCAGTGAGACCTGCTCCAGGAACTCACCGAGCGCGCCCTCCGGGTTCTCCTGCTCGAATTCGCGGACAACCGCCACCAGTTCAGCGAGGTTCTCCACGCGTGATTCGTCCTGTGGATCTGTGCTGGTACGCAGCTGCGCCAGGTACCCGGTCTGCTCCAGGACGGCTTCAAGTGCCGCTGAGGCGCCCGAACCGGATGCCACCTCCGCAAGATCGTCGATCAGCTTCACGAAAGAAGCGACAGCGTTGACCGATCGCGTGGCCATTCCCGGCGCCTCGTCCGCACGGCGCAGTGCCTCCATGAAGCTGACGCGGTCACGTTCGGCGAGCGCTGCGATTGCATACTCTGCCCGGTCGCCGATGCCACGCTTGGGTTCGTTCAGGATGCGCCGCAGGTTGACGACGTCGTCCTGGTTCACCAGCACGCGAAGGTAGGCCAGCGCGTCCTTGATCTCCTTGCGCTCGTAGAAGCGCGTTCCACCGACCACCTTGTAGGGCAGCCCGACGCGCATGAGGATTTCCTCGATGGACCGCGACTGCGCGTTGGTCCGGTAGAACACTGCGACGTCGCCGGGCCGCAAGTCCTCTTGATCCTGCAGACGGTCAATCTCGTCTGCGATAAAACGAGCTTCCTCGTGTTCGTTCTCGCCGACGTAACCGACAATCTTCTCGCCGTTGCCCTCGGCAGTCCACAGCCGTTTCTCGGGCCTGTTTGGGTTGCGGGAGATTACCGCGTTGGCCGCGTTGAGGATGTTCTGGGTGGACCGGTAATTCTGCTCGAGCAGAATGGTGCGGGCGTTCGCGTAATCCTTCTCGAACTCCACGATGTTGCGCACATCCGCCCCTCGGAAGGCGTAGATCGACTGATCCGAGTCGCCGACCACGGTCAGCTCGGCGGGTTCGTCAACCGTTTCGCCCTGGACGCCGACAATCTCCCGGACCAGCGCGTACTGGGCGTGGTTTGTGTCCTGGTACTCATCGACCAGCACATGCCGGAACCGCCGGCGGTAGTAGTCGGCGACTCCCGGGAAGGCACGGAACATGAACACCGTCTGGGCGATCAGGTCATCGAAGTCCATGGCGTTGGCCTGACGGAGCCGCTGAGCGTACCCCTTGTACACCTCTGCCACTGCCTGCTCGAACGGGTCCGAGTAGTTGGCCGAGGACGCGTAGGACTCCTCATCAATGAGCTCATTCTTCAAGGCCGAGATCTTGTGTTGGATTGCTTTCGGCGCAAACCGCTTGGGATCGAGGTCCAGACCCTTCGCAACCAGCGTGATGAGCCGGAGGGTGTCCGCCGAATCGTAGATGGAAAAGTTGGAATTCAGCCCGATGGACGCTGCTTCACGTCGGAGGATCCGCACGCAGGAAGAGTGGAACGTGGAGATCCACATGCGCTTGGCAACCTCACCCACCAGGCCCTCGATGCGCTCCCGCATCTCCGCGGCCGCCTTGTTGGTGAACGTGATCGCGAGGATCTGGCCCGGATGCGAGCGCGCGGTAGCCATCAGGTAAGCAATACGGTGGCTGAGAACCCGGGTCTTCCCGGAACCCGCCCCCGCCACGATCAGCAGCGGCGATCCGCTGTGTTTGACCGCCTCCTCCTGCTGCGGGTTGAGCCCCGCCAGGAGTTCCTTCGCGCGGGCCTCATCGACATGCCCCCCGCGGCGGTGATGCTCCGACGAGTCAGGGGACGACGACGGCGCGCCGCGCCTGCCGGCTGCGGGTGTGCTGAGGTGCGGGTCGAAAAGCAAATCCATGGTGCCTTTAAGTCTAGGTGCTGGCACGGACAGAACCTGTCCGCCGTCGTCGTGCTGGCCGTTCCTCCCACCGAAAGCGGACGTTCATTGGGAAGGAACCGTTCGTTCCCAGTGAATCATCCCTTTCACTGGGAACGTTGGGCAGGGCAACTTGCCCGGAACATGGCAGTGCCCGCCGGAACAGCCGATCCGGCGGGCACCTCGAAGGGACTTGAGGTTTAGCGGACGGTGGCTTCGCGGTCCTCGGGCTCGGTGCCCAGTTCCAGAAGCTTCCCGCTCTTGCGGTCCGCAAGGTAAGCCTTCATTTCGCGCTTGATTACCGGCAGGAGCATGTATACACCCAGCAGGTTGACGAACGCACAGACGAAGAGCGCCGAGTCCGCGAAACTGAGGACCTGGCCGAAGGTCAAGACACAACCGGTCACAGTGAAGAACAGGAAGACAATCTTGTAGATGACTTCCGAGGTCTTGCTGCGCCCGAACAGGTATTCCCACGCTTTGAGTCCGTAGTAGGACCAGGTGATCAGCGTGGAGAAGGCAAACAGCGCAACGGCTACGGCAAGAACGATCGGGAACCAGTCGATCACCGTGGCGAATGCATCGGATGTGAGGATCACGCCGTCGGGCGCATCGCCTCCGCCCTGCACCTGGTCAATACCAGCCTGCAGGCTTGGTGCACCGGCAATGACGATCGTCAGTGCGGTCATAGTGCAGACGACAACGGTATCGATGAGCGGTTCGAACATTGCGACGAAGCCCTCGCTGACCGGGCGGCGGGTCTTCACTGCCGAGTGCGCGATCGCAGCTGAGCCAAGGCCTGCCTCATTGGAGAAGGCTGCACGCTGGAAGCCCACGATCATGACGCCGACGATGCCGCCGGCCATACCTGCGGGGGCAAACGCACCTTCAATGATCGCGCCAAATGCTGCGGGGACCTGGCCGATGTTCACGATGATGACGAAAAGGCATGCGGTCACGTAGATGATGGCCATGGCCGGGACGAGCCTGCTGGTGGTCGCGCCGATGGACTTGATGCCGCCGAGGATCACGGCACCAACCAAAGCGGCCAGGACAATGCCGAAGATCAGTGCAGCGCCTGCGTTCCCGAGGAACCCGTCAGTGCCGCCAGTGACTTCCTGCGCCTGGGCGAAGGTCTGGTTGGCCTGGAACATGTTGCCGCCCGCGACGCCGAAGATGAGGATCGCAACCGCGAAGATTCCGGTCAGGATCTTCGCCGGCCATTTGCCGAACTTGGCGAACGCGATCGGTAGGTACTTGAACGGGCCGCCCGACACTGTGCCATCCGGATGGACCTCGCGGTACTTCACGCCGAGTGTGCACTCCGCGAACTTGGTACACATGCCGAGGAGGCCGGCGAGGATCATCCAGAAGGTTGCACCGGGCCCGCCCAGCGCCATTGCTGCGCCGACACCGGCAATGTTGCCAAGCCCTACGGTGCCGGACAATGCCGACGTCAGAGCCTGGAAGTGCGGAACTTCTCCCGGGTCATCCTTGGATGAATAGCGCCCTCGGATGACCTCATAGGAGACCTTCAAGCCGCGGAACTGGATGAAGCCGAAGTAGATCGTGAAGATGACGGCGGCGGCGATCAGCCACGCAACCACCACCGGAAAGCTGACCTCGCCGATAGTGATCGGAACGAAGACAACTGCAGCGAACCCCTCCGCGATCGGCTCGAAGACGGCGTCTATGGCGTCCTCGATGGCGGCTAGCCATCCCACCTGATCAGCGACTGTAGACATGGGTAGTACTTGGTTTATAGCCATTCGTTAAAGACAACCCGTTTCGGTCTGTGATTGCAATCACAGACGGGCTTCTTCATCCATCGTGATGAAATCGAGATCAAATTCGCACTAGATTTTCCTGAACGGCTACAGGATCATATCGGGCTAGCATGGGCGTATGGGCAAGACGAAGGCGCAGATCGCACGCAAGCACGGACCAGCGGCAGCCGGCCTGCCGGTCCCGGCCACGGGGGAACGGAAAGAGGCGCCCCGCTCAAACGGCAACCTCATCCTCATTCCTGCCATCTCGGCCGCGCTCTTCCTGTTCTGGTACTTCCACCTGCTGACGCTCTCGCAAATGACCCAGCTATCCGGCGGGTTGACGATGCCGGACATGCTCTTCGGCGGATACGACGCGAACTACATAACCGGGCTCCAGTCAGCCATGAGCGCGGACGCGCTCGGGCAGTTAAGCTACGTGCACAAGACCGCTGGAACGCTCTTTCCGCTCATTTTCGGGCTCGCCTGGCTGCTGCTCATCGAGCTCAACGCCGGGCGGCGGAAGCTCCGCTGGATTCTGTGGACTCCGGTACTGCTGTTCGTCGTCGTGGATCTGTGGGAGAACATCGCAATCGACTCGCTTCTTGCGGCCTCCACGGCCGACGGCGGTGCCGTCGCCCTCGCGTCGACGCTGACGGTTTCGCGCTGGGTGCTGTTCGGGTTGTGCTGCGTGGCCGGGCTTCTCGCGGTGCTGCTCCCTCGCGCTGTGCGGATCGGCAGCCCGAAGACGGTAAGCTAATACCGCTTGCGATTCAGGTTGCGTTCTGCGCACCACCCGCCTCTGTAGCTCAGTAGGATAGAGCGTCCCTCTCCTAAAGGGAAGGTCGTCGGTTCGATTCCGGCCAGGGGCACGTACCGATGGACAGCCCTCCCCATCGTGCCCGTCTTTGCCGGCCGGTAGGTTGATTCCCATGGGGACATTCACTTCAGTGCCGGGGCCAACGCGGATTGTCCGAATCTCGGACATTGCCTGGGCATTAGCCCTGGACGCCGCCGGCACGACGTTCGCGGCGCACGACAGCGACAATATTGCGGCGAACACCCCGAGCGCTACAGCGGCCCTTCCTCAGGAAACCGTGAATCTGGCGTGGGCAGAACTGCGCACGGCGGGCATCGCGCGCGGCGACGCCATCACTGACGCATGGCTCGGCGTAATTAACCTCATCCTCTTCCCCGGCACCCTAGTTCGGATGACCGCCGAATACAACGGGCTCTCGGGCCAAAGCGAACTGAGCATCACGGGCAGTCGCGGCGCGTGCGTTTACCGCCGCCGCACCATCGAAAGCCTGCCCAACGGCGGGACCCGCATCACCGGACGCGAACCCGCCGTCGAGATCAGCCTGTTCAACGCTGCGCAGTTCTGGGGAAGTGCCGTGCGCGTCCTTCCCCCGGTGGAGGAGCTTCGCGCCGACGCCGCCAATGCCAGGGATGTGACCGGCGAGACTCCCGTCGTAGTTCCGCGAGAGGTCTCCGCCGCAATTGCGACGCACCTGCAACAAAAATCCGACGACGACGGCGGGTTGGCTGCTGCCCTCCCCGGACTCGACGTTCCGGCGGAACTGACCGACGTCGTCGTTCATCAGACTGCGTCCGTGACGGCGACTATGGAAACCCGGGCGGGCGGCCGGGTTCTCACCTGGGCGGGGATGTGGTCGTTCGCGGACGATCAGCTGTACGTGATCCGGACCCGTGCCGACGAAGGCGCGGTCACGTTGACGCGGGTCCAACCGGGCCATGTGGCCCGTGAGTTGTCCTTTGCCCTGGTGGGTGCGTATGACTTTGCTGGATCGGCTCAGGGGGCGCGGGCATGAGCGCCATGCTGGGAATGGACCCTGCCCAGGTGCGGGACTTTGCCCGCGCGTTGGATTCCGCCGCGGGGAACATTGAACTGATCGGCGCCCAGGTGAGCGGCATTATTTCCACCATCCCCTGGCAGGGTGGAGACGCCGATGGGTTCCGGTCAGCCTGGAATGGGGGTCGCCGGTTGGCGTTGATTCGCATTTCGGATCAGTTGCGGGAGCACGCCCAGGTTGCCCTGGAGAACGCTGACGCGCAGGACCGCACCAGCGATGAGCTTCAGACGCGGGCTGGTGCGGCCGGTCCTGGCTCCGGTTCCGGTGACCAACCGGACTTCTGGGACGAGCTCTGGTATGCCGCCGAAGAACTTTGGGACGGGTCCGGCGACGTCTTCGACAGCGCGGTGGACACCGTCGGCGACGGCGTGGAGGACGTGTCCGGATGGATTGAGGATGGCCTCGCATGGGTTGCCGACGACATCGACCTCCGGATCGACAACCTCGGTGACGCTTACGAGAGTTCATTCGAGCACTCGCTCCACGCCGCAGGCATGTTCCACAGTTTTCGGAACGGCGAGCCGCCCTCGGTCACTGAGGCGGTCGCCACTTCGATCCTCCTCTACGGAGGCTCCATCAATTTCGCCGGAACACTCCTGACCGGCGGAGCTTACAATCCACGACTCTTCGATGATGGAAGCGCATGGGCCGGCGAACCTATCCCGGTTCCAGTTGAAGCGGACGGAGCTAGGCCCTCAGAGTTTGGACACCTGCCCACTCATGTGCCAACCAGCTTGCAGGATATTGCCCGAAACACCGTCAGAGCCTACGGCGATGCAGATGTACCGGGCACGGGTGATGGTGCGGTTCGAATTACGAGAATCATCAGCGACGGGAAGCCCGCCTACATCGTGGACATCCCGGGTACACAGGAGTGGTTCCGCACCGGAGAGCCAGCAATGGACGTCACCGGCAACGTGGTTGTGGCCTCGGGGCAGCTTTCCACCGGTTCACACGCCGTAAGCCTGGCGATGGAACAGGCAGGCATTTCACCGAACGATCCGGTCATGCTGTCGGGCCACTCGCAGGGCGGCATGATCGCGGCCACGTTGATCGGTGACTCAGGATTCATGGAGAAGTTCAACGTCACCAATGTGATGACGTTTGGTTCGCCCATCGACACGAATCACTTCCCGGGTGACGTGGATGCAATCGGATTCCAACACGAAGCCGACGTCGTACCACGGCTCGATCTTGGTGGCCTGCTGGCGGGTGACGGGCATTCGCCGGTTGGCGTCGCAGAAGTGATGCTGAACGGGGTTCCTGAAGTGTCGTTACCGAACCCCACCCATCTTCTGGACGTAGCGGGAAATCATCATGCTGGTGCTTACGCTGAATCGATCGGGGCCGCCGAGCAGGATCCTTCCGGACTCGCTTACCAGTATGCCGCTATGCCGTCGACTAAAGTCTTCCTGACTGCTGATCCCATGGAGGTACATTCCTGGGTCATCCCCATCGCAAGGAGGCACTGATGTCGAGGTCACGGCTCCTGCTTCTCCTATTGCTATGCCTAGCCAGCCTCTCTGCAACCGGCTGCTTCAGCGAGTCGAGGGAAGATAGGTATGCAGAAGCAATCGCCAGTGTCGAGGGGGTCGACAGCCAATCTGTCAGCTATTCGAACCATGGAGGCATGAGTAGCACGACCCGGATCGAGGTCGCCACCTCCACTAACGACCGCCAGGAACTGCTTCGCATCCTGGAAGACAGTTTGAGAGCGTTCGCTGCCGAAACCGGTGACGAATCAACCGACTTGAGTTACCTCGTGTACTCGCAAGATCGCTCCGCCTACGTCACTCCCAGCGATCTCAGTCCAGACCTCGATTTCCTGAACGACATCCGCGCCTACTTCGATCTGTAAGCAACACCCATGCATTCCAGCCCGGCCCTCCGTGCCTTCCTCCCGGGAACCTGGGAAGTCCGCCGCACCCTGAAGGATCTGACGTCCGGCACCAAAGGCACCTTCAACGGGACCGCGACTTTCACCAAGCACGACGACGACGGCGCCCTCCTCCACCGCGAGCACGGCACCCTGGCCTGGGCCGGCCTGGCCCCAACTACCGCTACACGGGCGCTGACTTGGCGGCCGGGCATCGACGATTACTCAATGAACGTGTTCTTCGAGGACGGCCGGTTCTTTCACGCACTGAATCTGGAGAACGGATCAGATACCCCGGAACACCTCTGCCAACCGGATCTCTACCGGGGCTCATTCGCCATCAAGGACAGCGATTCCTGGAATTACACCTGGCGGGTGACCGGTCCGAACAAGAATCTGAGGCTGACAACCAGGCTTTCGCGGCAGCCGGATCAGACCACTTCAGCCAGATAGCCGGCTTCCGAATGCTGCGCGAACGGCAACGCTTGCCAACACCGAGCCAGGATGTCAACGGCACGTTCCGTCTGCTCTGCCGGATAACTGAATGGAATGCGCAGGAACCGTTCAAACGCGCCATCGAGCCCGAAGCGCGGCCCGGCGGCCAACAACAAGCCCTCGTTGCGTGCGGCCAGGGTGAGCTGCGAACTTACGGGACGTCCGAGCCCAACCCAGAGAGCGAGCCCTCCCCTCACCTCTGGAACGTCCCAGCCTGGTAGCCGGTCCCAGAGCAGCGAAGCCAGTTGGTCACGCCCTTCGCGCAGCCGGCGCCCGCGCTCGGCCAGGATGGACTCGTACTGTCCGAGCACATCCGCTGCGATCAGCTGCTCAAGGATAGGCGTACCAAGGTCGGAGGAGAAGCGGGCCCTTACCAGCCGCTGCACCAGATCCGGCTCCGCCCGAATCCACCCGATACGAAGCCCACCCCACACTGTCTTGCCCAGCGAACCAATGAGCACGGCCGGCCCGTAGGCTGCGAGCGGAAGGGGACGACCGCCGTCGTCGTCGTCGATCGCCAGTTCAGCCATGGTCTCATCGGCCACAACAACGGTGCCGTACTTTGCAGCGGTCCGCAGGAGTTCGGTTCGTTGCTCCGGCCCCATGGTGCGGCCGGTCGGGTTCTGAAAATCCGGCATGACATAGGCGAGCGCCGGATGGGTGCGTGCGAAGGACTGCCGAAGGGCGTCCTCGTCCCAGCCGCCGCCGGTGGTGACGTTCACCGGTACCAGCCTCCTGGCTGCCGAGCGCAGCGCGTCGTAGGCGTGGGGATAGCTTGGCGTCTCGACGACGGCGGTATCACTGCGGTCCAGCAGCACCCTGGACAGAAGCGCTATTGCGTGTTGTGCGCCGATCGTCACCATAATCCGTGAGGGGTCGGTGGGCAGGCCGCGTGCGGCATAGCGGTCGGCTATGGCCTGCCGGAGCTGGGGCAATCCGACAGGGTCATAGCCCGGGCTACCCAGAAACGCGGGAAGCGAAGCGGCTGCCCGGGTTGCAGCATCCGCCAGTTGGTGCGCGGCGGGTAGCGCGGCCTTGCTGAAATCGAGCAGTCCCTGGCCCGGAAGCTCCGCCGCCACTGGTTCGCCGGCAGGAAGCATTGCAACGCTGCCCGATCCGCGTGTGCTCGAAAGGTACCCGGCATCGCGCAGACGGGCGAATGTAGCCGTGACCGTGGTCCGGCTCAAGCTCAGTTGCCGGGCAAGTTCACGTTCGGCCGGGAGACGTGCCCCGATCGGGATCCGTCCATCGAGGATGAGCAGGCGGATGCGGTCTGCGAGCGCACTGTAGGCGGGATTTCCGCTACGCCAATCAGCGAGGAGCATGACCAACCGGCGGGCCGAAAGAGTTTGCATCAAGCCAGTTTATGTAAATTGGCCTCTTGTGGGAAGGCCAATATCGCAGTTCACTGGAACAATGCCCTTCCTTCTCGTGCGCCGCATAGTGCAGCTTCTGCTTGGCCTTTTCCTCTACGGCTTCTCTATCGGCATGATGATCCGAGCCGGGATCGGTGTCTCACCGTGGGATGTCCTTGGCCAGGGCGTTTCGCTGCAGAGCGGCATCCCTTTTGGACTGACCACCAACCTGATTGGCCTGGCGGTCCTGCTGCTCTGGATTCCCATCCGGCAGAAGCCTGGCGTCGGAACCATCCTGAACGTCCTGCTGGTCGGGCCGAGCGCTGAGGTGGCTCTCGCCGTCGTGCCGCAGCAAACCGAGCTTTGGGTGCAGATTCTCCTCTTCACGGCAGGGCTGCTCCTCCTTGCAGTAGCTACCGGGCTCTACATCGGAGCCCGGATGGGCCCCGGACCGCGCGACGGGCTCATGACCGGCATCAACCGCCGGTGGGGGTGGGCCATCTGGAAGGTGCGCACCGGGATTGAGGTCTCAGTGCTCGCCCTCGGCTGGGTGCTGGGCGGAACCGTGGGCGTTGGCACCGTCGCCTTTGCGCTTCTGGTGGGCCCGCTGGTGAATATCACGCTCCCCCGGTTGCAGGTACCGGAGGGCAAGGAGTCAAAGCTCGACGGCGAAGCAACCCCGACCAGCGCTACTCCGTGAGTGCTGCGTCGAGCTCCTCCGGCAGCTCATCCGGCGCAACTGCCTTCTGGACGGCGAACTGCGTACGGTGCAGTTCCGCGTAACGGCCATCGCTTGCAAGCAGCTCGTCATGGGTTCCCCGCTCCGCGATGTGTCCCTCCTCGATCACCAGGATCTGGTCCGCACTTCGTATGGTTGACAGCCTGTGTGCGATGACGAGCGCGGTCCGACCCTCCAGCGCTTCGCTCAGGGCAGCCTGCACTGCTGCTTCCGATGTTGAATCCAGTGCAGCGGTGGCCTCATCCAGGATCACTACACGGGGCTGGGCCAGCAGCAGCCGGGCGATGGTCATGCGCTGGCGTTCACCGCCGGACAACCGGTAGCCACGCTCTCCGACCATGGTGTCCAGCTGATCGGGCAGCGCCCTGATCAGGGTTTCCAGGCGCGCCCGGCGCACCGCGTCCCACACCTCCTCATCCGTGGCGCCGGGGCGCGCCAGCCGGAGGTTGGCTCCGATGGTTTCGTGGAACAGGTGGCCGTCCTGGGTCACCATTCCGAGCGTGTGCCGCATAGACTCGAACGTCACATCGCGAACATCCTTCCCTCCGATCCGGACCGCGCCTTCGTCGACGTCGTACAGTCGGGCCAGCAACTGCGCGATCGTGGATTTTCCTGCTCCTGAAGTGCCCACCAGCGCCACAGTCTGACCGGGTTCTATCCGGAAATCGATGCCGTGCAGAACCTCCTCACCACCGCGGGTGTCCAGCGTGGAGACCTCCTCAAGGGAAGCCAGCGAGACCTTGTCCGCAGACGGATATCCAAACCGTACGTTGTCGAATTCAACGGCAACCGGACCGGCCGGGATGGTTCCGGCGTCGGGCTTTTCCTTGATCAGCGGGTCCAGGTCCAGCACCTCGAACACCCGCTCGAAGCTCACCAGCGCACTCATGATCTCGACGCGTGCGTTGGCCAGCGACGTCAAGGGTGCATAGAGCCGCGTGAGCAGGAGCGCGAGGGTCACCACCTCGCCGGTGTCCAGCGCTCCGCCCAGTGCAAGCGTTCCGCCGAGCCCGTACACGAGAGCCAGTGCGAGAGCTGAGACGAGCATCAGTGCCGAAAAGAACACGAACTGCAGCATCGCCGTCCGGACGCCGATGTCCCGGACCCTGGCAGCTCTGATCCGGAATTCGTCCGACTCCTCATCGGGACGCCCGAAGAGCTTCACGAGCGTGGCGCCCGGAGCCGAGAACCGCTCAGTCATCTGCGTGCTCATGGTCGAGTTGTAGTCCGCTGCCTCACGCCGCAGCGACGCCAGCCGGCGTCCCATCCGCCGGGCGGGCAGCAGGAAAATCGGCAGCATAACGATCGCGAGAACTGTCACCAGCACAGACGTGCTGAGCATGACAATCAGGGTGAGGATCAACGCCACCAGGTTGCTGACCACTCCGGAGAGCGTTCCGCTGAACGCCTGCTGCGCACCGATCACGTCGTTATTCAGCCGGCTCACCAGCGCGCCGGTCCGGGTCCGCGTGAAGAACGCAATCGGCATCTTCTGCACATGGTCGAACACCGCGGTGCGCAGGTCGAGGATCACTCCCTCGCCGATGCGCGAGGAGTACCAACGTGTGGCCAGGCCCACACCAGTGTCCGCGACCGCAACGAGGGCGATGACGACGGCGAGCCACACGATGGTCTCCACGCCGGTTCCGGCGATGATCGCGTCGACCACCTGCCCTGCGAGGACCGGGGTGGCAACTGCCAGGAAGGCCGAGACCACCGAAAGCACAATGAACAGCACCAGCTTGAACTTGTACGGCACGGCGAAAGAGAGGATCCGCTTCAGCGTCTGTCTCGAAAACTTGTTGTTACCGTTCTTGGCGGAGGAGATCCGGTAAAGGGAACTCCAGGCCGCGCCTTCCATGCTCATGGATCGCCTCCCGTTGGTGGGTTCTCAGCTTAGGACCTATCGCGGACACTTTCGGTCCGCTCCGGTGACGGTGCTGCCGAGGGCGTAATTCACCATGGGCAGCACCTCGGTACCCAGCAGTTCGATGGACTCAAGCACCTGCGCCTGCGGTACCGAGGAGAAGTCCAGCTGCAAAATATGCCGCTCATGTTTCATGGCCGAGTGCGTGAGCACAATCTTCTCGGCGACTTCCTCGGGTGTACCGACGTACAGCGCACCGGTCCGCGCAGCCTGCATGTTGTAGGTAACTCCGCTGGGTTTGGGGAACCCGCGTTCCGCCGATATCCGCGTCATGGTATCCAGCCAGTAGGGCCGAAACGCCTCCTGCGCCCCCTGCCGCAGGACGAGGCCCACGCCGCTCACTCCCAGCCGTGGGACCCCGCCGGACGATGCATGAAACTCGTCCCGGTAGAGCGCCGCGTGCTGCGCAAAGTTGTCCACCGCGCCGCCAAGCAACGCGAAGATAACCGGCCGTCCCAGCCTGGCGGCCCGAACCGACGACGACGGCGTCCCTCCCGTGGCGATCCAGATGTCCAGTTGCTCGCGGGTTGGCCGGCGCAGGATGAGCGCGTCCTGCAGCGGTGCGCGGAAGCGGCCGGACCAGGTTACGCGTTCCTCGGCATTGAGCTGCAGCAGGAGCTGGATCTTCTCCTCATACAGTGCGTCATAGTCCTCCAGTGCCGCCCCGAACAGCGGGTAGGACTCGATGAAGGAACCGCGGCCGGCCGTGAGTTCCGCCCGTCCACCGGACAGCAGGTCCAACGTGGCGAACTGTTGGTACACACGTACCGGATCTTCGGTACTGAGGACCGTTACCGCCGAGCCGACGTGGATGGTGCGGGTCTGCGCCGCCGCCGCTGCGAGTACGGGAACAACCGAGGAGACCGCGTAGTCGGGTCGGTGGTGTTCGCCGATGCCGAAGTAATGCAGCCCCACTTCGTCCGCCAGCCGCGCCCGTTCGAGGAGGTCGGCCATGCGCTGCTCGGCCGAGACCCGCTCGCCGGTGACCGGGTTGGGGTGAATGTCCCCGAAGCTGAAAATGCCGAGTTCCATACTTCTCTGCAACTCCGGGGTGTGAGTACCTATTCCGTGGCGATCCGGTGGGTGTGCGTGTAGCAGTTCAGGCTTTCCCCGCGGCTGAACCCGACGAGCGTGATACCTGCTTCTTCCGCGAGATCCGCAGCCAACGACGACGGCGCACTCACGGCCGCGAGCATCGGCACCCCTGCGAGGTGGGCTTTCTGCACGAGCTCGAATGAGGCCCGTCCGGAGACCTGCAGAACGGTGCCGCGCAGCGGCAGCCTTCCATTCCTCAGTGCCCACCCGACCACCTTGTCCACCGCGTTGTGCCGGCCGACATCCTCGCGGAGGCACAGTAGCTCACCGTCCATCGAGAACAGGCCCGCAGCGTGAACACCTCCTGTGCGGTCGAAGAGCTTCTGGCTCTCCCTCAACCGTTCCGGCAGGGAGGCAAGTACCGCGAGGTCCACTGTGCCGTCGTCGTCGTGCACGTCGAAGTGGGCGGACTTGCGGACGGCGTCAATGGACGCGGTGCCGCAGATCCCACAGGAACTGGACGTGTAGACGTGGCGTTCCATCCCGGTGTCGGGTAGAGCGACGTCCGGGCGCAACTGCGCCTCCACTACGTTGAAGGTCTGAAGCCCCTGCTCGTCTACGCCGGCGCAGTACCGCAAACTGATCAGCTCTCCAGGGTCTCTGACCACTCCCTCGGACACCAGGAAACCGGCTACAAGGTCGAAGTCATCACCGGGAGTGCGCATCGTGACAGTGAAGGCCTTGCTGCCCAACCGGATCTCGAGCGGCTCCTCCCCTGCCAGCCTGTCCTCGCGGCGACTCGGAGGACCATCCAGTCTGAAGCGGACAATGCGCCTGCGATCCAAGTTCCTTGCCACGCGATCACCTTCCTTCTCACTTCGACGTTAGCGGACACTTGCCCTGACGGCTGCCGGAGGCGTTGTGGAACCTCGGGCCCCGTGCTAATCCTTGGAATACTTGCCCTTCCGGTTTCGCTCAGCCCGGATCCCATGAGGCACTCGCGAAAGGAACCGACATGGCCACCGTCGACGGCAACAAGGAAGACCTGGACCAGTGGAGCCAACGGCTCACCCAGGCCTTGCAGATCCTCGACCTCAAAGTAGACACCCAGGAAATCCTTGGCCTCGCCGAACGAATCTCCGGGCTGGTGTCGCCCGGCGCCGGCGCCCTCGCCGCGTTCTACGTCGGATACGCGGCAGCAAGCGACGCGAGCGTGGGCGACGGCTCCAAATCATCCGACGAGGCAGTGCGCGACGCCGCGGCTACCGCCGAACGCGTCGCGGGTGACGGACCGGACGGCGGCCCCGACAGCGCCGGGTTCGCTGCCACCGGCCAGTAGGACGCGCTTTGGCGGATATGCCGGTTACACGGTGGCCGGCATGTCAGCACGTCCGTTCTCCTCGCCGGCGCCGCCGGCCGGGCCTTCCGACGCAGCCTCGAGACGCACAATAATGCCCTTCGAGACGGGCGTGTTGCTGCCCTTGACCGTGTCATCCAGGGGCACCAGCACGTTGCCTTCCGGGTAATACACGGCTGCACAGCCGCGGGCCGTGGGGTAGGAAACCACCCGAAACTTCCGCAGGACGCGGTCCTTTCCGTCGGCGTACTCTCCGTGGACGTCCACGAGCTGACCGTCCTCGAAGCCCAGTTCCGAAAGGTCGTCGGGGCTCACAAAGATCACATGCCGGCCCTTCTTGATTCCACGATAGCGATCGTTGTACCCGTAGATCGTGGTGTTGAACTGGTCGTGGGAGCGCATGGTCTGCAGGATCAAGCGGCCGGGAGGGCAAGCGATAAGGTCCAGGGCGTTCACCGTGAGCTGCGCCTTGCCCGTAGGTGTGTTGAAGGTACGTGAATCCCGTGGCCCGTTAGCCAACACAAACCCACCCTTTTGGCGGATGCGCTGGTTGTAGTTTTCGCATCCGACCACCACTCGGGAGATGTGCTCACGAATCCTGTCATAGTCACTTTCGAAACCATCCCAGTCAGCAGCCACCTTGCCGCCCAGCGTCGCCTTCGCGATCCGGCAGATGATCGCCACCTCCGAAAGGAGGTGGGGACTGACCGGATGGACCTTGCCCCAGGAGGGGTGAACGGCGCTGACGGTGTCCTCAACAGAGACGAACTGGGGACCAGTCGCCTGGGTATCGATTTCCGTCCTGCCCTTCGTCGGGAGGATCAACGCTTCTTCGCCAACGACAGTGTGGGAACGGTTGAGCTTCGTTGATACCTGGACATTCATCTTCAACTTCTGCATCGCGGCCTCCGTGGCTGCGGTGTCCGACATGGCAGCCACATAATTTCCACCGAGGCTCATGAAGAAGGAAATTTGGCCATCACGCATCCGGCGGACTGTCTCGACAGCGTCTGCGCCGTGTGCCCGTGGCGGCTCGAAGGAGAATTCCTTGCCCAGCGCATCGAGGAACGCCGGCGGCATTTGCTCCCAGATGCCCATCGTGCGGTCGCCTTGCACGTTGGAATGACCGCGGATCGGTGATGCGCCGGCACCGGGCTTACCGATGTTTCCCCGCAGCAACAGGAGATTGATGATCTCCTTGATGGTTCCCACGCCGTTCTTCTGCTGGGTCACGCCCATTGCCCAGCAGATGATCACCTTCTCTGCCTTCATGTATCGCTCGGCCAGTTCATCAATCTCAGCGGAAGTCAGCCCGGTGGCTTCCAGGACCAGTTGCTCGTCGAGATCGGCCAGGTGCAGCTTCAGTTCGTCGAGTCCCTCGCAGTGCTTCGCCAGAAAGTCATGGTCCAGCACGGATCCCGGGGTGGCGTCCTCGGCGTCGAGCACGCGCTTGGAGACCGCCTGCAGAAGTGCCATATCCCCACCGCTGCGGATTTGGAGGAACTGATCGGCGAGTTCTGTCCCACCGCCAACCACACCGTTGGGCTTCTGGGGATTCTTGAAACGCTTAAGCCCTGCTTCGGGCAGTGGGTTGACGGCAACGATGTGGCCGCCATTCTGCTTCTGCTTCTCCAACGCGGAGAGCATGCGCGGATGGTTGGTACCCGGATTCTGACCGATGAGAATCAGAAGGTCAGCTTCGAGGTAGTCGTTGTAGGTGACAGTTGCCTTCCCGACGCCGATCGTCTGGCCCATTCCCCAGCCCGAGGACTCGTGGCACATGTTCGAACAGTCGGGCAGGTTGTTGGTGCCGTAGCCGCGGATGAAGAGCTGATAGAGGAACGCCGCCTCGTTGGAGGCTCTGCCGCTGGTGTAGAAGGCTGCGTGATCAGGAGATTCCAAACCATTGAGCTTGTCCGCCACGATGGAAACAGCCCGATCCCAGCTGATTGGACGGTAGTGGTCTTCTCCCGCCGGTTTGTAGACAGGCTCCGTGAGCCGCCCCTGCATGCCGAGCCAGTACTCGGACTTGTCCCGCAGCTCAGTGATTGAATGCTCTGCCCAGAAGTCGGAGGCTATGGTGACCGGCGTCGCCTCCCACGTTACGGCCTTCGCACCGTTCTCGCAGAACTCGAAGGCGCTTCGGTGGCCGGGATCCGGCCACGCGCAGCTCATGCAGTCGAACCCCTCCTTCTGATTCACGTTGAGGAGGGTCCTGGCGCTGCGCTCCGGCCCCATATGCTTGACGGCGGGCTTGACGGAGTAGAAGACAGCGGGCAATCCACCGGCCCAGTCCTTCGGCGGGCCAACCTCGAGGTCAGACTCGTCAGCTTCCTCGACCTGAGGATCATGTCGGGTCATGGTGCGCTTCCCTTCTTGTTGCCTCGCCCCTAGACCACCGTACCCGGCAGCTGTTGATTGCGCTAAGCAATCTTCCAGCAAATTTTTCTTCGACTGCAGCAGGAAATAGCAGCGCAGGTCAGACGCTTACGCCCCGGTGCGCCACGGCAGCGGGATGGCCGGTATTTTCTCGTCTACCTCACATCCATTGGCGGGAACCACGAGGATGCCATCGGCGTCGGCAAGGCCCCGGAGCATCCCGGACCGGTGATGCACGGTGGGCATCGCCCGCCCTTCGGTGTTCCGGTAAGGGACGAGACGCGTCCGGCCGGGCAGTGCCTCGAAATCCTCACCGGCAAGCGCTCGCTGCGGCTCAGGGAACGCCGCTCCCCGCAATCCGGCCAGGAGCGGGCGGGCCACCGTGAACAGGGCCATCATCGCGGCCAGTGGATTGCCCGGGAGTCCCACGAAGAACCGGCCGTCCTGCAGTTTCGCCAGGAGGGTGGGATGGCCCGGGCGCATCGCGATCCCGTCAATGATGAAGTCAGCCTCAAGGACGGTGAGCGCACGGCGGATGTGGTCCGCGTCTGAGGATCCGGTGCCGCCGGTGCTGATCAATACATCACCCGAGGCCCGGGCCAGGGACAGCTCATCCAGCGCTTCTGCGCTGATCGCGGCCACGACATCGTCGAGATCGTCGCGTACCCTGGCCACCGTGTCCACATGCCCACCGAGCATGGTGACCAGTCCCGGGAGTTGCGGCCCGAATGTGTCGCGGACCTGCCCGGGTTCTGGAAGACCTGCCTCGATCACTTCATCACCGGTCAGCAGTAGCGAAACACGGGGAGCCCGGAGCACAGGCAGGAAGTCCCAACCGCACACGGCGGCAAGGGCGATTTGTGCAGGGTTCAGGACAGATCCCGCGGCAATGGCCTCGGTTCCTTCGGGCGCCTCTTCGCCTGCCGGCCGGATGTGCTCCTGATCGGCAGGTTCATCTGCCCTCGCCTGATCGTTCCGTGTTAATGTGCAGCCCCGGATGGCTCCGTGTTCGGTCCGCAGAATTCCGCTGGCTCCAGGCGGCACCACGCCGCCGGTCAGGATGAAGGTGGCCTCGCCCGGCGCCAGATCCGCATAGCCGGACGTCTTGTGCGCGTGCGCACGCTGCCACGGGCTGTCTTCGACCGGTTCGGGAGTGACCAGGGTCCAAGGGGGCTCACCGTGCACTGCCCATCCGTCCATGGCCGAGGACGCGTAATGCGGTATGGGCTGCAGTGCCACCACGGGTTCTGCGAGGGTCTGGCCCAGGGCGTCCGCGAGCTTGACGGTTTGCGCGGGCTTGGGCGTCGCTGCGTGGAAAGCCAGCCTGAGCGCCGTCTCCCAGGAGACGTTCCTGCCCGATTCCGTCACTGGCGCTCCCCGTCCGCTGTGGGTGGGCACGCTGCGCGCGCTGCCTCGATGGCCGACCGCTGGGCGGTTGCACTATCCGCCTGCCCGATCCCCACCGCCATCCCCGCGGCATATCCTGCGATGAACGTGGTCAGCGGAGCTGCAGGCCGGACCACTGAATGTGCGGCAATCCCGGCAAGCGCCAGGACGGCGTCGACGTCAACCTCCGTTCCGTCGAGTTCGAACATTTCGATGAGCTGCTCACTCCACTGCCGCAGCAGGCGATCCCGATCCTCCATGGTGAACCTTTCGCTATTGGTCCGCGTCCGGCTCCTCGATCCCAAGTTCTTGGGCGTCGGACCACGTATCGACGTCGTGGGTTGAGCCCGCGGGTACCTCGACTGCACTCCATTGCACCCTAGCAAGCAGGTGGCGCATGGACAGATTCGTGAACACCCCGCTATCGACGGCGGGTTCAAGGTCACTCCAGCGATACAGGGCCGCCAGCGGCTGGTCGCGGCCGCCGTCGTGCGCCAGAACCGAGGCACCGGTTTCCCGTGCACCTGTCAGAAGTGCCGGCAGCGCTTCGACGATACGCGGCATGTCGCAGGCGAGCACCAGCAGCCACGCTGCGTGGTTGGAACACAAGTGCCCGACGGCAACCGCCACCGCCGCCGCCGGCCCCCCGAACGGCGGTTCCTCCCGGAGTAGCTCTGTCCGTTCCGGCACTCCAGGCGTGGACTGCCCGACGACGACGAGACGCCGGGCAGCCGACGCCGCCTCGCAGGTGCGGGCAAGGAGGGTCCGGTCACCGATCCGCAAGGATGCTTTCGGGACACCACCAAGCCGGGAAGACCTTCCACCACTCAGAATCGCCGCGTCGAACAAAAGAGTGTGATCACGCCCAGGCTTCGGGGCCGAAGCACTCACGCAGCGTTATCGGCAGGAAGAAACTCGCTCCACTGCGGCGAGGGCTTTTCCAGCTCCCGGATCTGCCAGCAGGTACCCCGCGGCGGCCTGGGAACCACGCGCAGCGACCAACCCAATGACGCCAGGGTCTTATCCCCCTTGGCATTGTTGCAGCGGAGGCAGCAGGCAACGAGATTCTCCCAGCTGTCCTCACCGCCGCGGGACCGCGGGAGAACATGGTCGATCGTTGACGCCGCCTTGCCGCAGTAAGCGCATAGGTGATTATCGCGCCGGAGCACGCCCCGACGGGTCGCAACCAGACTGTGGCGGTACGGAATGTTCACGTAGCGATTGAGGAGGATCACCGAGGGGCGCGAAAGTATTTCGGTGGGACCCACAACGGGGTCATCTCCTTCAGCGACCACGCTGGCCTTCCCCGTGAGCACAAGCACCAGCGCCCGGCGGAAGGTCACCACCGCCAGTGGTTCATATCCAGCATTCAGAACGAGAGTGCGCATGCACATTCCTCTTTGCCGTCCATACCCTGAAACCTGAGGGACGTCCCTGAAGTTACAGCGAAGGTACTTCGGATTGACACTGCAAGGGTAAGCCGTCAGCCTAAGGATTCGTCAATCGCCACACGCAAAAGGCCCCCTGCCTGGTGGCAGGGGGCCTTCAGTCGAGAGCTTTTGGACTAGCCTCCGACGCGGATGAATACCGGTCCGGAACCGAGGTTTGCCGGAGCTACAACGGTCTGGTTCCCGTTGAAACCGCCGTGCACTGCCTGTCCGCCGCCAATGTATACAGCGATGTGTGCTGCACCCATGCCGCCGTCGGCGTAGTAGATGAGGTCACCTGGGATCGCTTCAGCGGCGCTGACAGTGCGTCCGAGCGATAGGTAACCTGCTGGCCATCCGTGGAAGTTGATGCCTGCTGCAGCGAGGGCGTTGCTGGCAAGGCGGGTGCAGTCCTGGATCACACCGAGCTGGCCTTGGGCTGCTGCGGCGATCGTTGCTGCTACGCCCGAGGAGACCTCGGGAGCAACAGGCGCCGGTGCTTCAGGCTGAACGGCTACGGTTTCGGCAGCAACTTCTACTTCAGCTGCGGGCTCGGAGACCACAGGCTCCGCCACAACAACCGGCGCGGCTTCCACAATCTCTTCAGCCTGCAGTGTCACCGCAGGGGCGGCCACGGTGGGCGCAGCAACGGCCTTTACAGCCGCCTTGTTGAACGAAACCTTGGCGTCGGCAGCCGCCTGAACGGGGGCTGTGACGGCCTGGATCTCCAGGGTGCTTGTGACTGCGTTGCGTTCAGCGGGCAGTTCCACCGCATTGGCGGCAACACCGCTGCTGAGGACAAGCCCGGACGCAGCGGCGATGACCGCTGCCTGGCGGCCTACTCCGCCGGCATTATCGCTGACGGCGCGGGCAATGGAGGAAAGGTGGGCCGACCGCTGTACTTCGGCACGGTGGCGCGCAATGGTGGCGCGGGAATTCGAGGTCATGTGTTGAAGCTCCAGGTCGATCTGGTTCTAGCTAACGCGTACGAAGCTGTAGCCGGAGAGGTCGGACAAGTTGTGAAGAACGGTGTTCATGCCGTTGAAGCCACCGCTGATGACCTGACCGTTGCCTACATAGATGGCGACGTGACCGGCTGAAATGACAAGGTCACCGGGTGCAGGCGAGGAGACAACCGACCCGAATGCGAAGAAGTCGCCCGGCGCAATGTCGCCCACGGACTTGCCGATTGAGCGCAACGCGTTCTCAACCATCGCGGTGCAGTCCTGCGACACACCAATCTGGGCGTAGGCCGAACCAACGAGCGCTGCGCCGATTCCACTGGCCGATGGCGCTTCAACCGGCTCAGGAGCCTCAACGGCCGCTTCCTCCACCTCGACCGGTGCTGCCGGCGTTGCCTCTACGGTAACCGGCTCAGCGGCCGGGACGGGAACCGGTGCTTCCGCCACGACGTCGGCCTGGACGGCAACAACCGGAGCGACCTCGACGGGAGCTACCTCAACGGGAGCAGCGACGGCTTCCACGGCTGCGCGCTCAAAGGTCACTGCCGCATCCGCGGAAGCGCTGACGGTCGCCGCTTCGGCGGAGATGGAGTTCAGAGTCTTGACTGCCTGCGCCGAGCGCTGGGCGTCTGCGGCACCGTGTGCCGGGAGGCCTGCGGTAAGGACGAGACCGGAAGCTGCGACGATAACCGCTGCCTGGCGTCCTACCGATCCGGCGTTCGAAGATACAGCTTTGGAAATTGCTGCGAGCGAGTTGGTATGAGCCGGAACCGCGCGATGGCGTCCGAGCGCAGAGCTGTTTGACACGTTAAATTGCCTCTCCCTACGCCTGCGAGGTGAGCTGTCGGATTCGGATGGGAGTCACCCGGCCGCGGATCTTTCAGATCCTGCGACTTAACCCCTAGGACTTCTTTCGAAGCCCGCAATTGGTTCCCCCGCCCCTGCCATGCGATTGTTGCGAACGGACCTCGAGCAGTGGCAGAGCTAGGCGATCTGCGCGAGGGTGCCAAACCCCCTGCGATTTGGCACGAGTTAGACGGTACATCAGTTCAGCGGCTATGTCACATTCCGATCACGGAACGGTGTGTCGCCCGTTATAAACGGGGACGAAAAACGCACTGGCTTCCTAGAGCCAGCCGAGCGGATCGACGTTTTCCCCGTCGATCATCACTTCAAAGTGCAGATGGCAGCCCGTGGACGCGCCCGTGCTTCCCACGCGCGCGATCGACTGGCCCCGCAGCACTTCCTGTCCCACGGTGACGTCCATGACGGACAGGTGGTTGTACGTGGTCTTGAGCCCATTGCCGTGTTCGACGACAACGCGGTTGCCACCGCCATAGGCGTGCCACCCGGCAAAAGTGACAGTTCCGGAGGCAGCGGCCTTCACGGCGGTGCCACAGGCCTCGCTCATGTCCTGGCCTGTGTGGAGTTCACCGGCACCGGTAATCGGGCTGATGCGGTTTCCGAAGGGCGAGCTCAGCTGCACGTTGTCCAGCGGCGCAGAGAGGGAACCCTTGGACTCTGCTGCAACGATGTCACTGCCGGATGCGGACACGATCTCGGCCAGTTTGGCATCAGGGTCGAACTTCCCGTGCAGTGCGGCGCGGTCAAAGGTCACCTCGGCGCTTGCGGCCGCCTGGACGGGCTTCGCCGCGTCCTGGCCGGTGTGTGCAGCCTGCTGCATCTGGGCAGGTGCGACGGCCGCAGTGGTGGGCAGTGCGACGGTAAGCACCATTCCCGATGCGGCAGCTGCGATGGCCACTTTTTGGCTGAGTCCGGTGAAGGAAACATCCCGCCGTGCGGTTGCCGCCCTGCGCCGGCGTTCGCGGCGCTGTGCGTCCCGCGGCTTCATCGGTGCGGCGGGTGCGGTATAGCCGCCGCGGGCACTTCGGCGAGTGTGCTGCGTGCGAATGCACTCCTGCATGGGCACACTGGCAACCTCAACTGCCGGCGCCAGTGTAACGGCCGGAGCCGACGGCGCAGCCACAGCCGGAGCCGCAGACACTGAAGCAGCGCGAGCCGGGCTCGGGGACACAGCCGAAGCCGGAGCTGGAACAAGAGCCGGAGCGCTTGCACCGGCGGTTGCGTGGGCTGCTGCCCGCTCGGCACGTTCACGCCGGTGGGCGTCGCGAGGCCGCGCTTCAGCGAGCGGGGTGCTGGCACGGCGGCGCCCCGAAGCAGTATTCGACAAGGAGACCCTCTCTCATTTTTGCCTGCGAAGTTAGCTGTCGGATTCGAGTATGAGAAACTCGGCTCACCCGCGGCCACATTCATGGTTGCTGGTGAACTTCACCCCAAGGTCACGGATAGCCGTGGCCGATTGGTGGGTCCTCCGCCCCTGTCACATGTCTCAGCACAGAATTCGCCGACAGGGTTAGGCATGCGAATTAGGTAACGCTGAAGTATCAACGCCAGTTTTCCACTATAGAGGTGCTAAAGCAAAAGTAACCATTCCGTTATCAACATGTGGATACCTTTCGCCTATCCAGCGCATCAGACTGACGGCTGAACGGCGACGAATACGTGTGAGGCGACCTCCGGTGGGAGTTCCAGAGCCCCTTCAACACCCGGTACGCGGACAGAGACGTAATCCCCAACCGCCTCCAGACGCAGCGTCGCCCCCGGACGCAGTCCGCCCTCATCCAACTGCGTCAACAGTTCGGGATCAACCTGGATGGGCTCTGCCAGACGCACCAGGGTCACCGTGGAGCCCTGCGCGTAAGTCACCATCGCATCTGTGAGGCTGCTCACGCCTGACGTAAACGCAACGGACGGCTCGCCGCCGAGAGCCTCAAGCCCCGGGATCGGATTGCCGTAAGGCGATTCCTTTGGTTGGCCGAGCAGTTCATACAGTCTGCGTTCAACCCGTTCGCTCATGACGTGTTCCCACCGGCAAGCCTCATCATGGACATACGCCCAGTCGAGACCGATGACATCGGCGAGCAGGCGCTCGGCGAGGCGATGCTTTCGCATGACCTCCGTCGCCCTGCGACGCCCAAGTTCGGTGAGTTCCAGGTGGCGGTCACCTGTGACGATCACCAGTCCATCGCGCTCCATCCGGCCAATCGTCTGGGACACCGTTGGTCCGGAGTGGCGCAGCCGCTCAGCGATCCGCGCACGCAGTGCAACGATGTTCTCTTCTTCCAGCTCCAGGATGGTCCGCAGGTACATCTCTGTGGTGTCGATGAGGTCCGTCATGCGGGTTCAGCTCCTAGGCACTGGTGCGGTTTGAGCGTTGATGATCCGGTTGTCTATTCGGCCCCGGGCCGAGCTCCCGCCTTCATCCGTACGCCTCACAAGGTTAACCCATCGACACCTGCTCTTATGCTGTGCGACGACCGGGCAACGGGTCACAATGCATTGCCGCTGTGCGTGCTGGTGCAGAATGGTTTTTCGACCCCACATTGCCCAAGACCGTCCTGGAGCGACCATGAGCAACACTGCCGATATCCGCATTCCCACCGAACTCCTCCCCCAGGATGGACGGTTCGGCGCCGGGCCCTCGAAGGTGCGCTCAGCGCAACTGGAAGCCCTGAACGCTGCGGGTATCACCCTGCTGGGCACTTCGCACCGACAGGCCCCGGTCAAGAACCTGGTGGGCTCGGTGCGGTCCGGCCTGTCGGAGTTCTTCCGGGCACCCGATGGATATGAGGTGGTCCTCGGAGTAGGTGGTTCCACGGCGTTCTGGGACGTTGCCTCCTTCGGTTTGGTGAACGCGAAGGCTCAGCACCTTTCATTCGGTGAGTTCGGGTCTAAGTTCGCCGCAGCAACCTCCAAGGCACCTTTCCTGGAGGATTCGACCGTCATCACTGCAGAGCCCGGGACCCGTCCGAGCCCGGCTGCCGAGTCCGGCGTCGATTTCTACGCATGGCCACAGAATGAAACCTCCACCGGCGTCGCGGCTCCGGTGGAGCGTGTTGACGGGGTCGACGACGGCGCCCTGGTTGCGATCGATGCCACCAGCGCTGCAGGCGGCCTGCACGTGAACGTTGCGCAGGCAGACATCTACTACTTCGCACCGCAGAAGAACTTTGCCTCCGACGGCGGTCTCTGGCTTGGACTGTTTTCCCCGGCAGCGCTGGAGCGCGCTGCCGGCATCAAGGCATCGAAGCGCTGGATCCCCGACTTCCTCGACCTGCAGACAGCCATCGACAATTCCCGGCTGAACCAGACCTACAACACCCCCGCGCTAACGACGCTCGTGACGCTGAATGCACAGGTGGAGTGGCTGAACAGCAACGGCGGCCTTGAGTTCGCTGCCAACCGGACGGCGGACTCGGCCGGACGGGTTTATGGCTGGGCAGAGCAGTCAAGCGTAGCCACTCCGTTTGTGACCAATGCGGCGGACCGCTCGAATGTCATCGCGACCATAGATTTCGACGACTCCGTTGATGCGGCGTCGGTGGCCAAGGTCCTGCGCGCAAACGGGATCGTCGATGTCGAGCCCTACCGAAAGCTTGGACGCAACCAGTTGCGCATCGCCACTTTCGTAGCAATCGATCCGGAAGACGTCTCCTCCCTCCTGCAGTGCATCGATTACGTCCTGGAGCGCTCCTAGCCGTTGCGATCGGCGGTATCGCGTGCCGTGGCGGCCAGGGTCAGCCTGAGCCGCCTCGGCGAGGGACGCACCAGCCGCACCGTAATCCGGTGCGAGCGCCAGATCCAGATCAGACCGGCGAGGGCAGCCACCACTCCGGAAGCCGCCGCAACCACCAGCCCCCACCGCGGTCCGTAGGCATTGGTCACCCAGCCCACAATGGGAGCGCCGATCGGCGTGCCGCCGAGGAAGATCGCGAAGTACAGGGACATAACCCTGCCACGCATGGCCTGCGTTGTTGTGGTCTGGACATAAGCATTCGCGCTGGTCATAAGAGTGAGCGCGAACAGGCCTACAGGTACCAGTGCAACACCGAAAAGCCAGACCGACGGCGCCAATGCGGCGAGCATGCAGGCCACCCCAAAAGCTGCTGCTGCGCCAAAAACGAACCGGAGCCTCGGGCCTTCCCGGCGGGCCGACATCAGCGCACCCGCCACGGAACCCACAGCCATAATGGATGACAGGGTCCCGAATACACCGGCCCCGGTGTTGAACTCGGTCCGGGCCATAGCTGCGATGTAGACGGCGAAGTTGAGTCCGAAGGTGCCTACAACGAAAATGGCGAACATCACCATGATCAGGTCGGGGCGCTGCCTCACGTACCGGAACCCTGCCCGGATGCGCCCGCGGCCAGGCGCTGAGCGGTCAAGGACGCGCAACTCATTCCGCCGGATGGTGACCAGAACAAAGATCATCGCACCGAACGTAACGGCGTTAATCAGGAAGACCCAGCCGGGACCGACGGCGACCGTGAGCAGGCCGGCTACTGCGGGGCCGAACATTCGCGCACCGTTGAAGGAGGCGCTGTTCAGCGCGACGGCATTGGGTAGATAGTCATCGCGGACCAGTTCGGACACGAACGTCTGGCGTGCCGGGGCATCGATCGAAGAGACGATCCCGAGTGCGAGGGCGAACGCATACACATGCCAGAGCTCCGCGAGCCCCAGCACTACAAGGATGCCCAGGCCCACACCAAGCGCCGCCATGGCGGACTGCGTCCCGATCAGGAGTTTGCGCCGGTCGACGGAGTCGGCGATCAACCCGGCCCAGGGCGCCATGAAAAGCTGCGGACCGAGTTGTAGCGCCATGACAATACCCATGGCCGCTGCATCCTGTTCGGTCAGGACGTCGTATACGAGCCAGTCCTGGGCCGTGCGCTGCATCCAGGTCCCCACGTTGGAGATCAGCGCACCGATGAACCACAGTCGATAGTTATGGATGTGCAGGGAACGGAACGTGCCCATCAGGACGCCTTCCTTTCTGCCGTGCACTCCTTGCTAGGCAACTGGGGGTTCGCCTCCAGGGGTCTTTGGCTCGGCGTCGTCCTCTGCTGCCTGTGTATCCGCGCTCACCGTGTCGGGCACAATCGGCTCGGTGATGGGCGCGTCGGCCTGCCCGCTGACGGAAGAGGTTTCCTCCCCCGCGGCGTCTGTTGCCGCGGCGTCCTCAGGCTGATCGGCATCCTCAGGCCGCACGCGCTCGGACCAGGGAACCCAGTCCGGGGCGAGCAGTGAATGTTCGGAGGGCAGAAGACCCAGTTCGCAGACTGTGACGTCCTTGCCGCGGGGCACACGGGCGAGCGTGGCGAACCACTGCCAGCCCACATAGCCCGGTACGTCCGCGGCGAAGCGGTGGGTGACCAGCCGCTCCGCTTCGGGGAATACGCCCAGATGTTCTCCCACTTCGGAATCTCCCGCAATCTGCTCCACCGCGCCGCGGGCAGCGTCGACTGCCGCGGCCAACACGGCGTCCGGCTTGGAAGGTTTACGCAGCGGTTTCCGCTTCGGTGGATTGGCTAGTGCCGTTTCCGCCGAAGTTGGAGATGATTCCGGAGACTCGGTCACTGGACCTAGACGTCCAGATCATCGGCAACGGCGCGGAGCACCGCTGCAACTTTGGCGGAGTGGGACTTGTCCGGGTAGCGGCCGCGGCGAAGCCCGTTGGAAACATCATCGAGGAGCCGGATCAGGTCTTCGGTAATGATCGCCATGTCTTCTGCGTTCTTGCGGGTGGCTTTGGCAACCGATGGCTGCGTCTCGAGGATTCGCACGGACAGGGCCTGGAGGCCCTTACGTCCGTCGGCGACGCCGAACTCCAGCTTGGTGCCGACCTTCACTTCGGACACCCCGGCTGGGAGCGCCGAGGCGTGGAGGAATACTTCCTTGCCGTCATCCGTCGCCAGAAAGCCGAAGCCTTTCTCGGAGTCGAACCACTTAACCTTGCCGATAGGCACGTCATTACCTCGTTCTCGAACTGCTTGCGCACGCTGTGGCGTCCAGGACCTGCCGGCGTATCCGGTTGGTCCGCTCACTCGGTTGGACGTGCGCGGGGGAAAGTCTGCCTTAATAGGATACCGGTCGCTCGGGGCCGGTTTGGGCCTTCAGGGCTCTTGTACGCTGGAAGCAATATGAAACAGAAACCCGGGACGCCGCAACCAGCCGACGACGACGCCCGCCCGGCCGGGGAACGGGGCTCAGGTGCGCGGCTCGTCTTGCTCATTGCCGCCGTCGGCTTCTCCGTTCTGGGCCTGCTTGCCCTCCTCGCGGTTCTTCTGACTGCGCTCCTTGGCGCTGAGGTATGGCCGGGGTTCGTTGTAACGGCCTACGTCTGCCTGCCGCTCGGCTTTGTCCTGATGGTCGTCAACGTTCTTCTCGGTCTCCGCCTTCGCGGCCGCTCCTGACCAATTCATCCGCGCACAACGCCGCCCTCACCGCGTACGAGTAACGTTAATGCGGTGTCCGCCATCCGCGCCCTGTCCCGGGACCTGGCTTCCCGAAGCGACGCCGAACTCCGGCAGCTGATGTCGGCGCGCCCGGATGTGGTACTCCCGCCGGTTCCCGATTTCTCCGCCCTCGCTGCCCGCGCCTCTACCCGGGTCAGCGTGCAGCGCGCCCTGGAGAGCCTTACTGCCCCGCAACTCCTGGTACTCGAAGCCGTGGTGCTCGCAACGGATGTTGATGCCGCCACGGGCACTACCGCCGCGCAGTTGAAGAAGTACATCGCGAACACCACGGCCAAGACGCTGGAACCGCTTCTTGCGCACCTGCACGGACTCGCGCTGCTTCGCACCGGCACAGCAAAGGGCCCTTCCTCCTACTTTCCCCTGGATACGCTCACTGAGGCCCTCGGACCCTACCCCGGGGGGCTCGGGCGTCCGATAGCCGCCCTGTCGCAGCGATACCCGGAATATACCGCCCAGATACGCAACGGGATGGCAACCTTTCGGGCTGAGGGCGTCCGGTTCCCCGGACTAGCAACCGCCGACGACGACGCCGCCACCCTTGCAACAGGGCTGGCCGCTTGCTGGGACACCATCATGGGCCTGGCGCCAGAGCGAACGGGCGCCCTGCTCGAGAAGCTCACGGCGTCACCCGTGGGTTCGGCTCCCGCGTCAGAGGCGACGTCCGCAACTCCCGTGCAGTGGCTGCTGGAACGTGGGCTGTTGATCCGACTGGACGCCAATCACGTTGAACTGCCCCGCGAAGTAGGCATCGCGGCCCGCGGCGGCGTCATCATTCCTGCCTTGCCGGTCACTCCCCCGGTGCCGAGCCTCAAATCCGTCCGCTTGAGCCTCCGCGACAACGCCGCCTTCGGCGCTTTGGCTGAAACACTGAGGCTCCTCACCGAGTTACTCGCCGTCATCCACGGGGACCCAGTCACGACGCTGCGCACGGGTGGAGTGGGCGTACGGGAGATCCGTCGCCTGGCTGACGCCATCCGGGCAGATCGCGAGCAGGTGGTGTGGCTGCTCGAGCTGGGTGCCGCTGCCCGGCTGATCGTCCTGGATCCCGACAGTTCCCGCTGGGTGGCGGCCTCCGACGGCGTCTGGCACTCCATCGACCGGGACGAACAGTGGGCCGGGCTTGTCCGTGCATGGCTCGATCTGGAACGGGCCCCGTCCCTGATCGGTGGCAAACTTCCGACCGGCAGCCAGGTGAACGCACTCTCCTCCGAGGCAATCCGCACGGATGCCCCGGCAGTCCGGCGTCGTACGCTTGTCGCCGCGGCTGCGCTTTCGGCCGAGGCGGCCAACGACGGCGGTGCCTGCGTATTGGACGCATCTGCGCTGATCACACGGCTCGCCTGGGAGCGGCCCCGGCTGCGACGGCGCTTCGCCCGCCTGGTGCCGGGAATCCTGGCTGAGATGGGACATCTTGGCCTGCTCGGTTCTGGAGCCCTGACCGAGTTGGGAGCCGCTGTCGCAGAAGAACGCTTCGACGAGGCCCTCGTCTCGCTGCGCGATGCCCTGCCTAAACCGCTCAGCCACTTCATGCTGCAAGCGGACCTGACCGCCGTCGCACCGGGTTATCTCGAACCGCCGGTTGCACGCGAGCTCGCCCTGCTGGCTGCGGCCGAAGGGCAGGGACCGGCAACGGTGTACCGCTTCTCTGCACAATCCATCCGGAACGCGCTCGATGATGGACAGGACGCGGCGTCGATCCTCGCCTTCTTGAACAAGCACTCGGCCACCGATGTGCCGCAGCCGCTGCACTATCTCGTTGAGGACACCGCGTCCCGCTACGGGTCCCTGCGTGTGGGGCCAGCCTTCAGTTACGTGCGCAGCGACGACGACGCCGCCCTGACCGCCCTGCTGTCGGACCCTGCAGCCGCGGCCCTCGGGCTGGTCCGGCTGGCTCCGACCGTCGTCACGGCGCAGGCCACCCCGGCTGAACTGTCCGGCGCGCTGAGGGAGCTCGGCTACTCTCCCGCCCTCGAAGGAGGTGCGGTGCCGCGGCCGTCGGTCCGGGCAGGCGGCGGCGCGCCGTCGTCGTCGTCGTTCTTACCCGCCACCAAAACCAATCCGTGGGTTCTCACCGATGAAGACGCCGCTGCGCAACTGAACGTGTTGCGGGGCAGCGCGCGGCCCGGTCCGGCCGCCGGAGCGGAAAGCGAGGCGCTGATCGGGCTTGAGACGCTGCGGACGGCGATCAGGACCAGACAGCCGGTCAGGCTGGGTTTCGCGGACAGTGTCGGGAATTCGATCCGGCAGGTCTTTGTTCCACTGTCGGTTTCGGGTGGGCGCGTAAGGTTGATCGATCCCGAGAAAGACACTGAACGCGTGATTTCTGTGCACCGGATCATGGATGTGGAAACTGTGGAAGGGGCTTAACGGATGCCTAATGGGCCGCTGATCGTCCAGAGCGACAAAACCATCCTGCTTGAGGTGGACCACGAGCAGGCAACCGAGGCGCGGCATGCGATTGCGGCGTTCGCCGAACTCGAACGCGCACCGGAGCACGTGCACAGCTACCGGCTCACCCCGCTGGGCCTCTGGAATGCGCGCGCTGCCGGCCTCGACGCCGAGCAGGTACTGGACACCCTGCTGAAGTACTCGCGCTTCCCGGTCCCGCATGCGCTGCTGATCGACGTCGAGGAGACTATGTCGCGTTACGGGCGCCTTCGCCTCGAGAAGGACGCCCAGCATGGGCTCGTGCTGCGGACCAACGACTACCCGGTCCTCGAGGAAGTGCTGCACGCCAAGAAAATCGAGCCCCTGCTCGGTCCGCGGATCGACGGCGAAACGGTGGTGGTGCATTCCTCACAGCGTGGTCAGCTCAAGCAGCTGCTGCTCAAGCTGGGCTGGCCGGCGGAGGACCTCGCAGGCTACGTCGACGGGACCCCGCACCCGATCGCGCTGGAGGAGAACGGCTGGTCCCTCCGGCCGTACCAGAAAGTAGCGACGGAGAATTTCTGGGCGGGCGGATCCGGCGTCGTCGTCCTGCCCTGCGGTGCCGGCAAGACGCTGGTGGGAGCAGCCGCGATGGCCACCAGCTCCACCACCACGCTGATCCTGGTCACCAACACCGTGTCAGCCCGGCAGTGGAAGGATGAGCTGCTCAAGCGGACGTCGCTGACCGAGGATGAGATCGGCGAGTACTCGGGCTCGGTCAAGGAAGTCCGGCCGGTCACGATCGCCACCTATCAGGTGCTCACTCTCCGCCGCGGCGGACTGTATCCCCACCTCGAACTGCTCGATGCCAATGACTGGGGCCTGATCGTCTATGACGAGGTACACCTGCTCCCGGCGCCGATCTTCCGAATGACCGCCGATCTGCAGGCCCGCCGACGGCTCGGGCTCACCGCCACACTGGTGCGTGAGGACGGGCGCGAGGGCGAGGTGTTCTCGCTCATCGGCCCGAAGCGCTACGACGCGCCCTGGAAGGACATCGAGGCGCAGGGCTACATCGCCCCCGCCGATTGCGTGGAGGTCCGTGTCGATCTCCCCCGCGACGAGCGGGTTGCGTACGCAATGGCCGACGACGGCGACAAGTACCGCCTCTGCGCAACGTCGGACACGAAGAGCTCCGTGGTGGAGAAGCTCGTTGCATCGCACAAGGGCGAGCAGTTGCTGGTGATCGGTCAGTACATTGACCAGCTGGATGAACTCGCCGAGCGGCTGGACGCTCCCGTCATCAAGGGTGAGACGTCCGTGAAGGAGAGACAACGTCTGTTCAACGCCTTCCGCGCCGGGGAGCTGAACACCCTGGTGGTGTCCAAGGTCGCGAACTTCTCGATCGACCTGCCGGAAGCGTCGGTGGCAATTCAGGTGTCCGGATCGTTTGGGTCGCGACAGGAGGAAGCACAACGCCTCGGCCGGTTGCTGCGCCCCAAGGGTGATGGCCGCGCTGCCCGCTTCTATACCGTCGTGGCACGCGACACCATTGACCAGGACTTCGCGGCCAAGCGCCAGCGGTTCCTCGCAGAACAGGGTTATGCATACACGATCATGGACGCTGCGGATATCCCTCAGACATAACCAGTTGACTATCCGCAAGCTCCCCGAATACGTCCAGAAAACTCCCAGCTACTGGGAGCACACTGGGAACCGTGAATAAGTCGGTACCTGAAGCCAAACTACTTGTAGTCGATGATGAGCCGAATATCCGGGAGCTGCTGTCCACCTCGCTGCGTTTTGCGGGGTTCGACGTCGTGGCTGCCGCCAACGGACGTGATGCCCTGGCCGCGGCAGAAACCCATAACCCGGATCTCGCCGTCCTCGACGTGATGCTGCCGGACATGGACGGCTTCACAGTCACCCGGCGCCTGCGCGCGGCCGGGCGCCACTTCCCCGTGGTCTTTTTGACGGCCCGGGATGACACCGATGACAAGGTCACCGGTCTCACCGTCGGAGGCGATGACTACGTCACGAAACCTTTCAGCCTCGATGAGGTTGTCGCGCGTATCCGGGCTGTGCTTCGCCGCACCCAGCCGCTTGACGACGACGGCGCGGTCATCCGCGTTGACGATCTTGAACTGGACGACGACGCCCACGAGGTCCGCCGGGGCGGTGAGGTGATAGACCTCTCCCCCACCGAATTCAAGCTGCTGCGCTACCTGATGATGAATCCCAACCGGGTGCTGTCCAAGGCACAGATCCTGGACCACGTGTGGGAGTACGACTTCAATGGGGACGCTTCCATTGTTGAGTCCTACATCTCCTACCTTCGTCGCAAGATCGACAAGAATCCCGAAGCGCCGGCGCTGATTCAGACCAAACGCGGTGTCGGCTACCTCCTGCGTACCGCCGACAAACGGTAATCCCGCACCGTCATAGCCTTGTCTCGATACTGGAATTCCGCGTCGCTGCGTACGCAGCTCATCGCCATCATGACGCTGCTCATGGTGGTAACTGTCGCGATCACGGGAATCGTCACCATCTCACTGCTTCGCAACAGCCTGGTCACCCAAATGGACCAGGATATCGAAGCCAACGCACAATCCGTGTCCGACAGCATGGCAAGCGTGGAGTCGGACGCCAGCGGGAACCTCTTCCGGTTCTACGGAGTCTGGCTGGACTCTGAGGGATTCCCCGTCCGCACCACTCACTCTTCTGAACTCAATGTCCCTGACATTCCCCGGCTAACCGTTCAGGAGGTAATCGCCCTGGGCGGGTCTGGCTTCACCGTTCCTGGAACGCAAGGCGAGAGCGACTGGCGCGTAGTCGCCTTCACAATCGACGATGGCGAAAGCTCCGTGGCGGTGGCAACGCGGATGTCTCCCGTTAACGAAGCGGTCTCCGAAGCCGGCCGCATCATCTTCACCGTGGGTCTCTTTTCGATCGCTGCCGCGTCCCTGGTGGCATACCTGGCGGTGACCCGTCAGTTCCGTCCGCTGAGCCGCGTGGAGAAGACCGCCGCGGCGATCGCTGCCGGGGACTTGTCGCGCCGCGTCGAGGTGGAGCGGCCGGCCACCGAAGTGGGCCGGCTGTCCCGCTCCCTGAACGCGATGTTGGCGCATATCGAGTCTGCGTTTGCTGCCCGCATGGAGTCGGAGCGGAAGATGCGCCGTTTCGTCGCGGATGCCTCCCACGAACTGCGCACTCCGCTGGTCACCATCCGGGGCTTCTCGGAGCTGTACCGCCATGGTGCCCTGCAGAACGATGACGACATCCGCGCCGCGATGGGCCGCATCGAAAGCGAAGCGAAGCGCATGGGGCAGCTCGTTGAGGACCTGTTGACGCTCGCTCGGATCGATGAGCAGCGCCCGCTCGAATCCCAGCCACTCGACCTGCTCGTTCTGGGCAACGATGCCGCCCTTGATGCCCGGGCAATCGCCCCTGAGCGGGACATCCGCGTGATCGGCCTCGACGGCGGCAAGGCCAGGCACGCGCCGACCGTCGGCGACGAGGCGCGGCTGCGCCAGGTTGTAGCCAACCTGATGACCAACGCCCTGCGATACACGCCCGAAGGCACACCCATCGAGATCGCGGTGGGAGTTGCGCCCGTGATCCACGGCCGGAGCGATTCAGTGATCGAGGTGCGCGACCATGGGCCGGGCATTTCCGACGACGACGCCGCGCGGGTCTTCGAGCGCTTCTACCGTGCCGATTCCTCCCGCTACCGGGAAACGGGAGGAACCGGCCTCGGACTCGCCATTGTGGCCGCCCTCGTTGCGCAGCATGACGGGACAGTCCGCCTCGATGAAACTCCCGGAGGCGGAGCCACGCTGTCGATCCGGCTACCTCACGCCGCAGGGACGGACGAGGTCACCGAACCGGAATAGCGCCGGCTGTAAGCGCGTCACAGCTACCCCATACTCGCTCTGCTCGCCCGGGTACCCCTCGCTGCTAGCGCGTCACAGCTACCCCAAACTCGCTCCGCTCGCCCGGGTACCCCTCGCTGCTAGCGCGTCACAGCTACCCCATACTCGCTCTGCTCGCCCGGGTACCCCTCGCTGCTAGCGCGTCACAGCTACCCCAAACTCGCTCCGCTCGCCCGGGTACCCCTCGCTGCTAGCGCGTCACAGCTACCCCAAACTCGCTCCGCTCGCCCGGGTACCCCTCGCTGCTAGCTGCGCAGCTTGCGGTACGCCCGCGCGGAAAGCGGCAGGAAGATCGCCGTGATGGCCAGCGGCCAGAGAAGCGCCATGGTGAGCGCATGGTCCGCGAGCCAGCCGCCGGTCGCGCCGGTCGGGTTGCCGAAGAGTTCCCTGGCGGCGGTTGCGGTTGCCGAGATCGGATTCCACTGGGCGGCCGCACCCAGCCATCCGGGCATGGTCTCCGGCGCTACAAACACGTTCGACAGGAAGCCCAGCGGCCAGATGAGAACCTGCACCGCCGTCGTCGCGCCCGCGTTCCTCAGCGTGAGGCCGAGAAAGATCCCTACCCACAACAGTGCGAAGCGCAGCCAGAGGAGAAGCACGACGGCGAGCGCGGCTGAACCCAGATCTGAGGTTATCCCCCAGCCGATGAGCAGCCCTCCAACCACGAGGACGCCCAGGTTGAGCGCCGAGTAGGCCATGTCCGCGCCGCTTCGTCCGAGGACAACCGCTGTGCTTCCGATGGGCAGGGACCGGAACCGGCTGGTGATGCCCTTCTTCGCGTCGCTGGAGATTGCGGTCATGGTCTCGTCCAGGCCGAACATCATCGTCAGTGCCAGCATTCCGGGCAACAGGAACTGGATGTAGCTTCCTCCGCCCGGTACTTCGATCGCTCCGCCGAAGAGGAAGCCGAACATGAGCAGGAGCATGATCGAGAACATCACCCCGAAGATGGGTGTCGCGGGCTGGCGCACCCAGTGGAGCAGATCCCGTTGAGTGATGATCCAGCCGTCCCGCAGCGCTTTGATCGGGCCTGTCCGCGTGTAGGTAACGTCAGTCATTGTGGACCTCCATACGTGTGGATCGGGCCGGATCGGTTTCCGTGAGGGCGAGGAACACTTCGTCCAGGGTGGGACGCCGCAGCACAATGTCGTCGGCCTCCAGCTCGGCTGAGTCAAGCGCGCGGACCGCAGCGAGGAGAGCCGTTGAGCGGTCGGGGACCTCGAGCGTTACCGTGCGGACATCGTCGCTGACCCGTGCCTGGACTCCCAGGGCGCCGCTGAGCACCTGCACAGCCTCCTGCAGCCGGCGGGAGTCCTTGATCACCACCTCCAGCCTGTCACCGCCGCGTTGCCTCTTGAGCTCTTCCGGCGTGCCCTCGGCGATGACCCTGCCGGCGTCCATGACCGAAATGCTGTCCGCCAGCTGATCGGCCTCGTCCAGGTATTGGGTTGTGAGGAGCACGGTGGTTCCCTCTCCTGCGACCTGGCGCACGGTCGCCCACACCTCATTGCGGCCACGGGGGTCCAGGCCGGTCGTGGGCTCGTCGAGGAACAGCACGGCTGGCCGCCGGATGAGACCGGCGGCGATGTCCAGCCTGCGCCGCATGCCGCCCGAGTAGGTAGCTACCGGACGCTCGGCGGCCTGGGTCAACTCAAACCGGTCCAGCAACTCCGCCGCGCGTTCCACCGCAGCGGACTTGCGCAACCCGAACAGCCGCCCGAACAGCACCAGGTTCTGCCGCCCGCCCAGCACTTCATCAACCGCCGGCGACTGCCCTACCAGCCCGATACGACTACGGACCAGCTGCCCCTCGGTCGCCACATCGTGTCCGGCGATGCTCGCGGTGCCGGAATCCACCTCTATGAGCGTGCAGAACGCGCTCACAGCCGTGCTCTTTCCGGCACCATTTGGACCCAGCAGTCCGTGGATGGTCCCGGCGCGCACCTCAAGATCGAAGCCGTCCAGCGCCTCCGTATCCCCATAGCGCTTCCGTAATCCCTGAGCTGTCATTGCACTCTCCGTGCTCATAACCGTCCTTAATTTCGTACAACATACGGCGTAGTTAGGATCATCAGCGTACACCATACGGAGAAGGTATGGTAGGGGGAATGGCAATCGAATCGACCGGCACCGGAGACGTGGACCGCACGCTCAAGTTGCTCTGGCGCCAACAGCTCGGCGAGCCCCAGGGCAGCCGCGGCCCGAAGCAAAAGATGAGCGTGGACGACGTCGTGATGGCCGCCGTCGCGCTCGCGGATGAAGAAGGGGTCGAGGCCGTCACAATGCGCCGGATCGCGGAGCGGCTGGGACTCGGCGTGATGTCCGTCTATACCTACGTTCCGAGCAAGTCCGAGCTCATCGACCTGATGGTCGACTGGGTGGTTGGCGAACAGGGCACCCCGGAGCACGTTGGATCACCACGGGAGCGCCTCACCCGTCTGGCTCGCCTTCAGTGGGACGAGTACCTGCGCCATCCCTGGCTGTTGGAGGTTGACACGAGTCGTCCGCCGATCGGGCCAAACAGCGCGGATCGTTATGAGTGGCAACTGGGTACCGTGGAAGGGATTGGGCTTGATGACATCGAGATGGACCAGATTGTGGCGCTCGTGGTCGGCTTCGTGTCCGGGCCGGCCCGCGGCAGGCTCAACGCGCAACGGATAGAGCAGAGCACCGGCCTTAGCGACCTCCAATGGTGGGAAACCAACGCGCCGCTCCTTGAACAGATCATGGATGGAAGCCGCTACCCCGTTTCAGGCAGGGTTGGCCAGGCTGCGGGTGAGGCGTACAACGCCACGGCCAATCCAGAGCTGACCTTCGAGTTCGGGCTCGAACGCATCCTGGACGGCATCGATCTGCTGATTCAATCGAAGGCCCACTAGTCCTCCACAGCCGAGCGTTTCACGGCTGGTTTTCCACATTCCTGACTGCCGACTGGCCGTAGAGAAGTTCGTTCCCCTAGCGTCGGCTGTACACGGGTACAACTACAGGAGGAACAATGACTTTCTTTCACGTCGACACCGATTCGCTGGCAGCCAAGAGCGCGGATGTCCAGAACACCATTGCCCGGCTGCAGGCGGAGGTGAACGCGATGCAGTCCGGACTCCGCTCGCTCGAGTCCGAATGGCAGGGCCAGGCCTCGCAGAACTTCCAGCAGTTGGTTACCGACTGGCGCGCCACCCAGGCCAAGGTCGAAGAGTCTCTGGCCAGCATCAATGAGGCGCTGGGAATGGCAACCCAGCAGTACTCGGAGGCGGAGGCAAGCAACGCGCGGATGTTCATGCACTAGGAACCGCTGAGCCGTAGATGCCCGGTGGGTTCGCCCGTCCCGCACCCGCCGGAACAGCGTGCTATGCCGAAGAAGGAAGGCCGGTCACCCCATGAGGGGTGACCGGCCTTCCTTTTGTTCTTCGCGGGGAACGGAAGGGGACTAGAAGCCGCCCATCCCGCCCATGCCGCCCATCTCGTCGCCGCCGCCGGCAGGAGCAGCCTTCTCAGGCTTGTCTGCGACAACAGCTTCGGTGGTCAGGAACAGTCCGGCAATGGATGCCGCGTTCTGCAGGGCAGAGCGGGTTACCTTCACGGGGTCGTTCACACCGGCGGCAAGGAGATCCTCGTAGTCGCCGGTTGCGGCGTTGAGGCCATGACCGGCAGGAAGACCGCGGACCTTCTCGATAACAACGCCGGGCTCGAGGCCTGCGTTGAAAGCGATCTGCTTGAGCGGGGCGTCGATGGCGATGCGGACGATGTTCGCACCGGTCGCCTCGTCGCCTTCCAGGTTGAGGTTGGCGAATGCCTTGGCACCGGCCTGGATCAGGGCAACGCCACCGCCGGCAACGATGCCCTCTTCCACCGCAGCCTTCGCGTTGCGGACGGCGTCCTCAATGCGGTGCTTGCGTTCCTTGAGTTCAACCTCGGTTGCGGCTCCGGCCTTGATGACAGCAACACCGCCGGCCAGCTTGGCCAGGCGCTCCTGCAGCTTCTCGCGGTCGTAGTCCGAGTCGGAGTTCTCAATCTCTGCACGGATCTGGGCCACGCGGCCGGCGATCTCGTCAGCGTTTCCGGCGCCCTCGACGATGGTGGTCTCATCCTTGGTGACAACAACCTTGCGGGCCGAACCGAGCAGGTCCAGGGTTGCGTTCTCCAGCTTGAGGCCAACTTCCTCGGCGATGACCTGGCCGCCGGTGAGGATGGCGATATCGGCCAACTGTGCCTTGCGGCGGTCACCGAAGCCCGGAGCCTTGACGGCAACGGACTTGAAGGTGCCGCGGATCTTGTTGACCACGAGGGTAGCCAGGGCTTCACCCTCGATGTCTTCGGCGATGATCAGCAGCGGCTTGCCGGACTGCATGACCTTCTCGAGGACAGCTACGAGATCCTTGACGTTGGAGATCTTCGAGTTGACGATCAGGATGTAGGGGTCTTCGAGAACCGTTTCCTGGCGCTCTGCGTCGGTGACGAAGTAGCCCGAGATGTAGCCCTTGTCGAAGCGCATGCCCTCGGTGAGCTCAAGCTCAAGACCGAAGGTGTTGGACTCCTCGACGGTGATGACGCCTTCCTTGCCAACCTTGTCGAGGGCTTCAGCGATCAGGTCACCGATCTGCTGGTCCCCTGCGGAGATCGAAGCGGTAGCGGCGATCTCTTCCTTCGTCTCGATCTCCTTGGCGGAGGCGAGCAGCTCGGCGGTCACAGCGTCGACAGCCTTCTCGATGCCACGCTTGAGGCTGAGGGGATCGGCACCTGCGGCTACGTTACGCAGGCCTTCCTTGACCAGGGCCTGGGCGAGCACAGTGGCGGTGGTGGTACCGTCGCCGGCGACGTCGTCAGTCTTCTTGGCAACTTCCTTGACCAGCTCGGCGCCGATCTTTTCGAACGGGTCGTCCAGTTCGATCTCCTTGGCGATGGACACGCCATCGTTGGTGATCGTGGGGGCGCCCCACTTCTTCTCGAGGACAACGTTGCGCCCGCGCGGGCCCAGCGTTACCTTGACTGCATCAGCGAGGGTGTTCAACCCGCGCTCGAGGCCGCGGCGAGCCTCTTCATCAAAAGAAATGATCTTGGCCATAACGGCTTAGGTCCTTTCGGGGACGGTCATGCTTAGTCAGCTGCTACCGGTCTGCGATGCCCGCGACGGACGGACTTCACCGGGATGATCTCTGTACGTCCCGGTTCTGCCCTCACCGCAGAAGGTGCTTGTTCACTCGAAAGGCGACGCCTTAGCAGTCGTCACGCTCGAGTGCTAAGTCAATAATTAGCACTCTAGAGGTGTGAGTGCAAGCTGTTCGCGGTGGGAAAACGACGACGACGCGCCCCCCGCGTGGGGAACGCGCCGTCGTCGTTCTGGAACGTGGGTGCTGATCAGGAAGCCAGCCGCACGGCTTCAGCCTGCGGCCCCTTCTGCCCTTCTCCGATCTCGAACTCCACCCGCTGCCCCTCATCGAGTGCGCGGTAGCCTTCCATCTGGATCGCGGACCAATGCACAAATACGTCCGCTCGACCTTCATCTACGGTGATGAAGCCGTATCCCTTTTCAGCGTTGAACCATTTAACGGTTCCCTGCGCCATGTTGTTCTCCCACTGTGTAGATCCCCCGCTTGCTGTTGATGGCGGGGCTGCAATACATCTAATCCCACTTGAAGACTTCAGTGATGCAGAACACAGTGAATGTTATTGATCCTTAACCGGACCCGCTTATTGGAAGCCGGGCCCAACCACGACGGTTATGTTCTCAGAGAAACCTGCATTGCCCTGGACTGTGGTTATGCCGAGTACGCGCCCGAGCTCTTCGGCGGAAGCACGCTGCTCCTCCCCGTTGTAGAGGATGAGAGAGCTTTGCACCGGCTGCCCCGCCCAGTTGGCAATCTGCGCTACATTCCAGCCGTCCGTCTGCAACCGCCCTGCCGCGGTGCTGGCCAGGCCGGCAACTGTGGTGGCGTTGAGCACTGCTACGGGTTGCGCCCTGTCGACGACGGCCTCCGGCTCCGTCTCCGTCTCAACAGGTGTGGGTTCCGGCGTGGGCGCTTCGGAAGGACTCGGATCCTCGCTGGGAGCCTCGCTGGCGGTTTCCTCCGTTGATGGCGTTGACGGCGCCGCGCTGGAAGTCTCCGGCGCTGATTCGCTTGCCTGGCCGATTCCGAGCCGCGGGAAAATGAAGTAGGCGGCGAACCCGACTGCCAGCACCATCAGACCAACAAGGATCTTCAGCGCCAGCCCGCCTGATCGGGGCGGTACAAGCCGTTCCCTGTGCACTCCCTGACGTGCGGCGGTTTCAGGCACCTTGTCGAACTCGTCGCGGGGGTACTGGCTCATGTGTTGGGGAATCCTTGAACTGTGGTTGGGCGTAGCCTTAGACGTCAACTCCGAGACGGCGCGCCGAACGCGCGCGCTGTCGGGTTGTACGTAGTCTACGCAATCTCTTCACAAGCATCGGATCGTGAGCCAGCGCTGCCTCGGTGTCGATGAGTGCGTTCAGGATCTGGTAATAGTGCGTGGCCGAAAGGTCGAACATTTCCCGGATGGCCTGTTCCTTGGCTCCGGAGTACTTCCACCACTGGCGCTCGAGCTCCAGCATCCGCTGTTCCCTCTCGCCCAACGCGGCATTGACGGCGTCAGCCCCCTCGACATCCTGCGCCTGCGTTGCAGCACCCTGTACTCCCACGACACACCGTCCAATCCGCTGTTTCCGCCCGAACTTCTTCGTCCATGGTAAAGGCGAATCACATGCTTGTCATTCTTACCCTTGGCGGTTCGGCGATCGGAAGCTGAACCGCCAAGATAGAGGGATGAACGACGACGGCGCACTATTCGGCCCGACCGGGCCAACACTTACCGGAGCACTGCCATTCGCCGCACCGGCAAGGCTGACCGAGGTCATGGCACCGGACTGGGCCGCAGCGCTGGCTCCGGTACAGGATCACGTGCACCAACTGGCCCGGGCGTTGCAGGCGGAACGTCACGCTGGTGCGCACCTGTTGCCGGGCCCGGACCACATCCTTCGCGCTTTCACCTACCCGATGAGCCACGTGAAGGTCCTTATTGTGGGACAGGATCCTTATCCCACTCCCGGCCACGCAGTGGGGCTCTCCTTCTCGGTGTCGCCGCAGACGAAGCTCCCACGCAGTCTGGTGAATATCTACAAGGAGCTCGCTGCCGACCTCGACGCGCAGGCTCCGCCTCAGGGAGACCTCTCCGGCTGGGCCGAGGAGGGAGTCCTCCTGCTCAACAGGGTCCTGACGGTCCGCGCCGGTGAAACGGGGTCGCATCGGCGGATCGGCTGGGAATCGGTTACGGATGCTGCCGTCCGCGCGTTGGCGGAACGGCACCAGCCGTTGGTGGCAATCCTTTGGGGACGGGAAGCGCAGCAGCTTAAACCGCTTCTCGGTTCCACCCCGCTCATCGAGTCAGCCCACCCCAGCCCTCTCTCTGCCGCGCGGGGGTTCTTCGGTTCGCGGCCCTTCAGCAGGGCCAATGCGCTCCTGCAGGCCCAGGGCGCCACGCCGGTGAACTGGCTGCGAACCTGATTCGAAGCGTTTGTCAGCGGCGCCGGTTGCGGCGCCTTTCGTTGCTGCTGAGCTTCCGGGTGAACGGACGTGCCAGGTTGTCGCCGAGGACCACTCCCCCGGCTATGGCGAGGATGATCGTGAGGGCGTTGAAAAGGCCGATCGCGCCGGCACCGGAAACGTCGCCTTCGATGGTGAGGTCATACATCGACCGGAAGATGGTGAGACCGGGATAGAGGAACATCACCGCTGGAACAGCGACCACCAGCTGCGGTGCCCCCATCCGGAGCGCTAAAACGCGGGCCAGCATGCCGATCACGACCGCCGCCAGGGCGGGAGCAAGGCGGTAGCCGACTCCCAGTGCGACCACCAGGGAGTAGAGCAGGAAACCCGCTGTGCCTATCAGCGAGGTTGGAAGCACCAGCCCCATGTCGGTCTGCTCCGCAATGCAGATCATTGCGACGGCGATGAAGACCAGCACCGCGACGACGGGCAGTGGATAGAGAGACCCGCCAGAGGAGGTGACATCCAGTTCGGGCACTCCGATGATGCTGCCAATGACCAGAGCGACGGCGATTCCCGACACTATGCCCGCGAAGACAAGGAATGCGGAGAGGAAACGACCGGCTGCTGTGACCGGGAACCCGTTGATTGCGTCCTGGGTCGCGGAGACCAGCCGGCCGGTGGGCAGGAGCAGCAAGATCCCTCCCACGACCACCAGCCCCGGTGCGATCGGCACGTTCAGCCACCAGAACAACATGGCTGTCAGCGTCACGAGGGCCGCGGAGGTTGCCGTAGCGAAGAACTCGGGGACCCGCCAGCGGCTCAGCTGGCGGGACAGCAGATCCACGCCGATACAGCTGCCGAATGCGATCAGTGCGCCCAGCGGCCCAGCACCGATGAACAGCACGATGGCCGCCGCGAACACTCCGAACGCCGCAGTGACCATCCAGCGGGGGAACGGCTTGGGCTTCGTGGTGATCTCGTCCAGGCGGCGGACAGCCTCGGCACGGTCCACTCCGCCTTCCACTATCTCGGTCACCAACTGGTGGACCCGTGTGAGGCCCGCGTAATTGTTGGTCCAGGAACGGACCACCCTGAGGACTGTGGTTGGGGTCTGGTCCTTCGCCGAGTAGTTCAGCACCACTGACTGGTTGGTGATGTCCACTTCGATGTTGTCCAAGCCGAACGCAGCGGTGACCGCGATGATGCTTGTTTCGACTTCGAGGGCGCCTGCACCGTAGCGGAACATCGTTTCGGCCAGACTGAGCGCGAAATCGAGGGTCCGGCGTGCGCCGACGTCGGGACCGCCCGCCTGGATGGTGGGATTCGCGTAGGGGCTGCCGGCGAGGCGCTCGACGAGGTTCATCGCCTGGGTTGGCGGAGCTTCGCCCTGCACCAGCCTTCGAAGCACTTTGCGCGCTGCTACGTGTGAGCGGTCCGGACGGGCAGAACGCGGCGTAATCGGCAGCGCGTCAGTTGGACTGGCCGGAGTGCGCGCCGCACTCTCTGTTTTCCTGGCGATTTTCGATGCGGCCTTGCCCGGCGTCTTGCCCGGGGGCTTGCGCGAAGCCTTGTCTGTGGATTTGCCCGGCGACTTGCCCGTGAGCTTTTCCGGCAGTTTGCCCGCAGGCCCTCGCGGCGCGTTAGGCACAACCGGCAACTGCTCGGCCACCGGGGAAGGGTTGGTGTTAGGGCTCCGGCGGTTGTCCTCGCCGGTGTCATCTGCCACTGGGTGCCCCTTTCCTTGTGTAGAGCCGCAGGTCCTTGCGGTTTAGTAGAACGGTTGGCGGTGTCGCCGCCAGTACAGTTGCCGCAGGACGCGTTCGCCCAGCTTCTGCCACGCACGGTACTTGGTTGGACTGAGCACCAGGTCATAACAACCTACGAAGTCCGTCACCGTTTTGGTGAAGCTGGTCTTGAACAGTCCCAGCCCGTGATGCTGGTGAGTCTTGTCCTTGAGTTTGTCGCTTGGGGGCGTGCCGCAGAAATCGTATTCGACAATTCCGTGTTCATTCTTGAGATCGGTGATCGCGGTCCACTGGAGCAGGTGCGAATCACCGTATTGAGAGCGCCGGGGCTTCGATCCGCCGTCCTTGTACGTTCCCTTACGGCCATAGTTGATGACGAAGGCGCCAACCGAGGGTTCGCCCTCCTCATGCACGAAGTACAACCGCCCCTGTCCGGCCGAAACGAAGTTGGACCAGAACCGCTGATAGTAGTCAAAGGAGCGTAACCGGGCGGCGGACCTGTCTTCGATGTGCGTCATGAGCCGGTACATCGTGCGGAAGTTCTCATCCGTCGGTTCCATACGCTGCACGGTGACGCCCTCGCGCTCCGCCCGCCGCACGGCATTCCGGCCGCGGCTGTGCAGGTTCCTCAGCAACAGGTTCGGTTCCGGGGTTGTGTCCAGGATCGCAGTGGAGTCATTGGGCTGGAGGTTGAACGTCTTGATCAGTCCGGCCCGGGCGAAGACATCCCGGACGTCGCCGTTGTCAATAATGTCCGGCTCGATCTTGACCGCGAAGACCGCGAGGTTTGAGCGGTGGATGAACTCGGTCAGTGCGGCCAGGACCGCTGGAACGTCCGTCGGGGTTGCTACGTCGGGGCCCTTGATCAGGTACCAGAAGCGGCCCAGAAGCGGCACCTTCTTCTCGATGATGAGGTTGTACGTGGAGTATTCGTCCGACTCGAAAACGACGAACAACGGATTCCAGCCGTGATGCGACTTCACCTCGGCGAAAGATGCCGATTGAAGCATATTGCCGCCATTGGGGTTGGCGGTGACCAATGAATCCCAGTTGCCCCGTTCTTCCTCGGTGGCAAAACGCGCGGTAAACGTACCCATGTTCCTCAATCACAACTGGCCGGCAGGACTCGATTCAGTGTAGCCGTTTGCCCGGCCCGCCCTTCGCTGCCCTGTACCGCAGTTGATCAGCATGGATAGCATCGAAACCATGGACTTTAGATACCTCGGAAACAGCGGCCTCAAAATTTCGGAAATCACCTACGGCAATTGGCTGACTCACGGGTCGCAGGTGGAGAACGACGTCGCCACCAAGTGTGTCCGTGCGGCCCTCGACGCCGGCATCAGCACTTTCGACACAGCCGACGTCTATGCCAATACAGCGGCCGAAACCGTGCTCGGGGAAGCACTGAAAGGCGAGCGCCGGCAGTCGCTGGAGGTTTTTACGAAGGTCTGGGGGCCAACCGGGCCTAAGGGCCATAACGACGCCGGGCTCTCCCGCAAGCACATCATGGAATCCATTGACGGTTCGCTGACCCGGCTGCAGACGGAATACGTGGACCTCTACCAGGCGCACCGCTATGACCATGAGACACCCCTTGAAGAGACGATGCAGGCCTTTGCGGACGTAGTCCGGCAAGGCAAAGCGTTGTATATCGGCGTCAGCGAGTGGACTGCCGAGCAGTTGCGTGCAGGGCACGGTCTGGCGAAGGAGCTTGGGTTCCAGCTCATCTCCAACCAGCCGCAGTACTCAATGCTGTGGCGGGTCATCGAGGATCAGGTCGTTCCCACATCCCAAGAGTTGGGCGTCTCCCAGATTGTTTGGTCCCCGGTGGCCCAGGGTGTGTTGACCGGCAAGTACCGGCCCGGGCAGTCGCCGGAGCAGGGCTCGCGCGCCGCCGATGACAAGGGCGGTGCGGACATGATCAAGCGGTGGATGTCGGATGAGGTACTGATCGGGGTACAAAAGCTCCAGCCGGTCGCCGACGAAGCAGGCCTGACCATGGCACAGCTTGCGATCGCCTGGGTGCTGCAGAACCCCAACGTTGCATCGGCGATTATCGGCGCCTCACGTCCTGAGCAGGTTGAGTCGAACGTTGCTGCAGCGGGGGTCACGCTTGAACCCGCCCTGATGGAGAAAATCGACGAGGCGATCGGGCACCTCGCCGAGCGGGATCCTGCGAAGACCACCTCACCAGAAAAGCGTCCCGCGTGAGGATCGCGGTTACCGGCGCCAGCGGGAAACTCGGCCGGAGCGTCGTCGTCGGGCTGCGCGACGCCGGACACGATGTCCTTGAGTTCGACCTCCACGGTGAGCGCGGTCCGAATTTCCTGTCGATCGACCTGACGCGTTACGGGGACGTTGTTGATGCACTGCTGGGTGTGGATGACAGGCACTCAGGCCTTGACGCCGTCGTACATCTCGCCGCCATCCCGGCGCCGGGGCTGCAGGCGGATGCCGCCACTTTCTCGAACAACATGCTGGCGACGTACAACGTGTTCCAGGCATGCAGGCGCGCAGGGGTGAAGCGGATAGTGTACGCCTCCAGCGAGACCGTCCTGGGACTGCCCTTTGACGAGGACCCACCGTATATTCCGGTCGATGAGCGGTATGACGCACGCCCGGAAAGCACCTACTCGCTGGTGAAGCATCTGGAAGAGCAGATGGCCGTTCAGCTGACCCGCTGGGATCCGGCTCTCAGCATCACTGCGCTTCGCTTCTCGAATGTGATGAACCCGGAAGACTACGCCGGGTTCCCGTCCTTTGACCACGATCCACGGCAAAGGAAGTGGAACCTCTGGGGCTACATCGATGGACGCGACGGAGCCCAGGCGGTGCTGCGGGCCCTTGAAAACGCCGGACCGGGGTTCGACCGGTTCATCATCGCTGCAGCCGACACAGTGATGTCCCGGTCCAGCGCGTCGCTTGCTGCCGAAGTGTTTCCCAAGGTGGAGGTGGTCAAGGACGTTGGCGAGCATGAGACGCTGCTGTCCATCGACAGGGCCAGGAGCGTGCTCGGATTCGAGCCGAAGCATAGCTGGCGGGATCACGTGGACAGCTAGCTTCTGCCGCAGATGCTCAGTAGGCTTACTGTTAGGGCATGTCCCCTGAATTGGAATCGTCGAAAGGATCGGTCATGACTGAGAATCTTCCCGATGAGGAACTGAACGTCGTCAGCGAAGAGCCCGACGCCGCCAATGAGTCGATCGCGCCGGAGGCTTTGGATCCGGTACAGGAGGGCCAGCCGGACAGCTATCCCACGGCAGCCGAAACCGATCCGGATCATTGGGAACAGGATCCACTGTTGCAGGATGAGCCGGGCGTCCAGGCCGAGGGCCTTCAGGAAAGCGACCAGAACCTGCGCGACGAGACTGAGGATGAGCGCTTTCGCGGCGGCGAGGAGCAGGTCCCGCCCGAGGAACCAACCATCGGGGAAGCCGCGGCGGACGTCGATTTCGGGGACGCCATGAGCGATCAGGAGGTCGACGCCAGCGACGACGACGCCAACTTCGGTGGATCTCCACTGAGCCAGTTCGAACCGGAGGACCTCGACCGCTAACCCCAAGGGGCCTGGCACAGGCCCGGCTAGACTGGAGCGGTGAAGAAACTTGCAGCACTGCTCATTCTCGTGCCCACGGCTGCCCTGCTGGTGGGCTGTAACCAGATCGAGGAAACGGCGGGCGACATCGCCAGCGATGCGGCGTCGCAAGTGGCCAACGCCGCCGCTGATGAGGTCCGGTCGCAGGTGTGCGGTCTGGTGGAGGATGGCCTCGTCAGCGTAGAGGACAAGGAACTCCTCGGCGGTCTGGTGACGGCAGCGGAAACTGCCGGTGTCCCCGCCGAGATCACGGAACCACTGGGCGAGATCGCTGCCGCCGGGGACGAAGTTCCGGCTGAATCTGTGGATGCGCTGCGCGAGGCGTGCACGCCGTCGTCGTAATATTCACAACGCAAACCGCCTAATATTCCGTTTCTGTGTCGATTGTCTATCAAGTGTGTTTTTGAGCTCCGCTTAGCAGTACCTTTGCCGTATGAAAAGCGGCTCGGACCGGGTCACGCTTGAGGCGACTGCGCATCCTGAGGCGCACTCACGCTCAGTACGTGCAGCCTGCGCCCGTTGGAGGGCGATCGAACTCGAGTTCGGACTGCTGAGCGCTGCTGAAGTCGATTTGCTGCTTGGACCGGGTTGGCCACCAGCCGGTTGCCTGGCCGCTGAGCGCCGCATCCTCGGAGTCGCCACCAAGGCCGGACGCGTACTCTACCCCGGCTTTCAATTCGATCGAGAGGCCCGAACAGTGAGGCCCGTCATCGCCGAGGTCGCCACGATCAGCCTCAGCGCGGGCTGGAAGGACAGGCACATCCTGCAGTGGCTGTGCGCGCCCAACGGGTACCTGCACGGTGAACGTCCGGTTGACGCACTCGATGACAGGGAGCATCTGCTGGCGGCGGCGAACTCTGATCTGGAGGCATTGTGGTGAAGGGCCTTTCTCTGGGCCTCCTGCTGGTCCTCGTCCTCACAGGCTGCGGCGCGGTGTCCACTCCTGGCGGCACCGTCGATGAGACGCAGCCTGCCGCTTCGGAGGAATTGATCGGCCAGGGGACCGTCCTCTCGAAGGACGGCGGGCCCGCCATGTTTTGTCTCGGCGGGGTCATGGAGTCGTACCCGCCTCAATGTTCCGGTCCGGAACTCATCGGCTGGGACTGGTCGGCGGTGGAGCAGTCGGAAAGCGCGAGTGGTGTCACCTGGGGTACCTATGCCGTCCAGGGAACGTGGGATGGCTCCGCGCTAACCGTGACGCAGCCGCCGATTCCACTGTCCCTGTACAGTCCGCCGGCGTACATTGACCCGCGAACCGACAAAGAAAATCCGGGGGCGGGGAACGAGGCCGATCTGGCCCGCCTGCAGGAAGAGCTTTTCATGGCCAAAGACGCAGAGCTGCTCACCGCGTGGGTCGAGAACGGCTACCTCTTCGTCACTGTGATTTACGACGACGGCGCGCTTCAGGACACGTACGACGCGAAGTACGGACAGAACATCATCGCAGTGCAGTCGGCACTGCGGCCCGTTGACCCGTAGGCCTTCCCAGCTCGCCAGACGGTCCAAACGAAAATGTCAGTGCGCGGCAGTACCTTGAACGCATGAACACATCAGCACATCCGAAAAACACTGTCAGCCACCCCGAGCAGGGCCGTCGCTACACCATCGAGGAGCTCCGTGAACTCGCCCTCCAAGGGAATGCATGGGCTCTGTGCCAGGTGGATCAGTGGGAGCTTGAATACGGGAATGAATACGCGGGGGTCCTGTCCGAAACGTGCGCTGACCCGGCATGCGAGGGTTACGGCGAGCCTGTCGGGTTTTGCTGCGATGAGAACGGTGAACTGATCGACGTGGACCACGGCGGTTGGGGTCATGCGATGGGGTGGGCGCGCGCAGCTTGATACGCCGTTAGCGCTGCGCATCTTTCGCCTAGCTCAGCGGGGACGCAATAGTGCATCAGCTTTGGCCGCTCAGCGGCGAAACATAGGGTTTTCCGTGGGTCCCGCTGGCATGATTCAACGGTGATCGTTTCCCGTACCCGTCGTGTAGTGTCCTCAGCCGCAGCTGCGCTCGTCCTCGCATCAATAACCGCCGGCTCACTTGTCGCCGTTCCTGCGTCCGGCGCGGACCTTTCTTTCCCATTGCTTGAACCGGCTACTTCCCTAAACGGCGTGGAGTATCCGGACCGCTTCATCGTGAAGTTCAAGGGTGCCGGTGCGGTAAACGCCGGAGTACGTCACGAGGCGTACCTCGATGCCTCGCGGGCAGTCGAGACGCCTCTGACCGAGGTAAAAACAATGGCCGACGGCGCCGCTGTCGCCACAGCGGAACAAGAGCTGACGGCCGCCCAGACGCAAGCAGTACTCCAGGAATTCAGCACGCGCCCCGACGTGGAGTACGCCGAAGTTGACCGGTGGGTGAAGCCTGCCGCCACCCCCACCGACCCGTTCTACCCGGACCAGTGGAACCTGTCCGATCCGATCGCCGGCATGAGGCTGAACGCGGCGTGGGACCGTTCGACCGGCGCGGGGGTGCGGGTTGCAGTCATTGACACGGGTATCACCACGCACAGGGACCTTGCCGGGAACGTGATCGGGGGCTATGACTTCGTTTCGGACCTCGACGTGGCCGTGGACGGGAACGGACGCGACAATAATCCCCAGGACCCCGGAGACTGGTGCGACGTCCCCACCGGAAACGGCACCGAACGTGTCCCCTCCAGTTGGCACGGTACGCACGTCGCCGGGATAGTCGCTGCCCAAGCCAACAACGGCGTGGGTGTCACAGGCGTTGCCTACGGTGCAAAGGTCCAGCCCGTGCGTGCCCTGGGCGCGTGCGGGGGCTGGGAAAGCGACATTGCAGACGCTATTGTGTGGGCGGCAGGCGGTTCCGTGGCCAACGTCCTAGACAATCCAACGCCTGCGAAGGTCATCAACCTCAGCCTCGGTGCAGACGGCGCATGTGACGGCGTTTTCCAGTCGGCAATCGATACGGCAACCGAGCTGGGCGCCGTCGTCGTTGTGGCCGCGGGCAATGAGGATCAGAATGTTGCAAACGTGGCGCCCGCGAACTGCGCCAACGTCATCAGTGTCGGCGCCACTGGACGGGACGGTGCGCGTGCGTTGTACTCGAACTTCGGCGCGGCAGTGGATGTCAGTGCCCCCGGTGGTGACTTCATCAACGGCGATGAGAGCGGCATTCTCTCGACCTGGAACACCGGGAACGCGGGTCCCGCTTCTGAGTCCTACGCGTTTATGGAGGGAACTTCCATGGCGGCGCCGCATGTTGCCGGTGCGGCCGCCCTCATGCTCGCGTTGAATCCCACTCTGTCCCCGGCGCAGGTCGAAACCCTGATGAAGCAGAGCGTGCGTCCGCTGCCCGTGCCCTGCTCCCTCGGGTGCGGCACGGGGCTCGTCGACGGGACGGCGGCAGTTACGGCAGCGTCGGTGTCATTGAGGGCACTGGTGGCGCCGACGCCGACCATCAGCGGCTTTTCTGCCGTCGGCTATCCGCTGGACGCTATCCCCGGTTCCTGGGCCGCCGGAACAACGTTCAAGTACCAGTGGTACCGGTCAGGAATCCCCATCTTCGGCGCAACCGGTTCCCGGCATAACGTCACCTCGGCCGACATCGGCACAGTACTCTCCGTGAAAGTAACAGGATCCAAGCCGGGATACAGTGCCGCGGGCGCGACCTCAAAGATCACCCTCGCGGTTCCCACGCCATTCGTCGATGTGAAAGCGGGCCGGATCTTTCACCGTGAAATTTCCTGGATGGCGGCACGGCACATCAGTCTCGGCTGGAATAACGACGACGGCACATCCACCTATCGCCCGCTGCTGGCAGTGAATCGTGACGTGATGGCGCGCTTCATGTACAGGCTCGCCGGCAGCCCAGCGTACAAGCCGCCCGTCAGGTCGCCATTCACTGATGTTCCTACCACCCACGTCTTCTATAAGGAGATTGCCTGGCTCGCGGAATCGAAGGTCAGCGAGGGGTGGGCCAACCGGAACGGAACGCGGTCCTTCCGCCCGTATGAGCCGGTGAACCGTGACGTGATGGCGGTCTTCATGTATAGGCTCGCCGGTTTCAACGAGTATGACTACGCCCCACCTGCACGCTCACCATTCGTTGATGTGCCCACAATCCACGTCTTCTACAAGGAGATCGCCTGGCTCGCGGAATACAAGATCAGCGAAGGCTGGTCGGTGGGCGGTAGTCGGGAGTTCCGGCCATACAACGCCGTGAACCGCGACGTCATGGCAGCCTTCATGTACCGCTTCGATGAAAAGTTCGACCCCGTCCAGCTGGCACCAGCGCCCTGAATGCTCGGTGATGCTGAAGTCCGCTGATTAGTAGGGTTGGACGTGTGCTGTCAGTTGCGGGAGATTGGGTGGTGAGCATGCCAGCGGTGCTGATGGTCGACGTCGACGGCGTCCTGATCCGGCAACCGCCAGGACGCGTCTGGTACGCCACTTTGCAGGAGGAATTGGGTATCGACCCCGATGAGCTCCAACGCGAGTTCTTCGATGCGCACTTCGAGGACGTCGTCACCGGGCGGGCGGATCTCCTTGAACGGCTTGGGCCGGTGTTGGCCGGCATCGCATCACCGGGCGAAGCACTTATGGGAGAAACTCGGCCTGCAGGATCATTTCGACCGCATGCACTACGCCGCCGATCTTGGTTGCAGGAAGTCGGATCCCGAGTTCTATCGGACTATCGAACAGCGGATAGGCATCGTAGGGAAGCGAATCTGTCTCATCGATGACGATCAGGCAAACGTGGACGCTGCGCGGCGCGCGGGCTGGAACGCAGCCCACTGACGGCCTGATTCACGTCTCCATGAGGTTCTGAGTCTTCTGCCGTCGTCGGACGCATCAGACTGACGTGCCGCGGCGTTTGGCGGCAACACTGTGTCATCAGCATTTCCTGCTGGTACTTCCGGGGAACCGAGAAGGCTGATGATGCGCCTGGTCTACCTCAAGCACGCCTTGTCGCTGATCCTGGCGTTCATCGGTGTGAAGCTGATCCTCCACGCCCTACACGAGAATGAGCTGCCCTTCATCAACGGCGGCCAACACATCGAATGGGTCCCCGTAATTGACACCAACCTTTCGCTCGCTGTGATCGTTGGAGTCCTGCTGACCGCCGTCGTCGTCAGCCTGCTCAGCCCCAAGGGCAAGCAGGCAAAGGTTGACGTCGAACTCGCCGCAGACGCAGAGCGTGCCCGCATCGGTGGGCGGGATTAGCCGATCGGGCGCCGGTCAGTCGCCTGCCTGCCGTTTGACGACCGCAGCGGTTTCGTGAAGTAGATCGCCGTCAGAGCAGCACTGGCCAGGAAGAACGCCCATGCGAGTACCGACAGGAATCCGGGCACGGGCAATCCGAACAGGAGACTCGATCCGATGACTGGGCCTGCAGCGCCTCCGAGGGCCGCTCCAGGAATACAAGGCTTTGGGGCTTTGGTAGCGGCAAGCGTATGGAGTCCAACGGCCGGTCCCGCAGCTGATCCAGTCACGCGATAGTGGCACACTTGGTGTCATGACTGCCGTGGTCCTCACCTGGTCGCCGGATCATCGGGGGTGGCCCGGCCACTACCCCGAGGCGGTCCAGCGCACTCGCGAGAGCGGTGGACTCGCGCTCCCGTGGACGGTCGAAGGTCTCTCCGACCAGCCGTTGCGTTCGGACGCTTGGCTCTTAGGCCAAGGCGATCTGCACCGGTGGGGTGTTACCGGGCACGGCATCCTCACCAGCGATCCGAGTGACGGCAGTGTTGATGCCCTCCTTGAACTCGATTGTTTACTCCCCTTTGGAGACGGCATTCCCATTCATCAATTACTCCAGGTCGTCTCCGAGGTCGATTGGAGCGACCCGCCTGCCGCGCAGCTCCTTCCGGCGGAATACGAAGCGTCGATGCGCACACTGTGGTCGGAGCACGTTGCACCGGCGAGCGCTTCCATCGATCCACCGTCCGGCATGCTGCCGGCGCACTCGCTGAAACGAGTCTTCGTCAATCAATTCGAACATGATCCGGATGCAACCCGCGTGGCTGTTGCCCACCATGGTTCCCAGTGCAGGGCATGCGGATTCGACTTCGAGGTCAAGTACGGTAAGCGAGCCACGGGCCTCGTTCACGTCCACCACGTTGTGCCGGCTGCGCAGCTCACTGCAAGCTACGAGCTCGACCCAGTAGCTGACCTCATTCCGCTGTGTCCCAACTGCCACTTCATGGCCCATTCAAGGCATCCGGACCCCTTTTCGGTAGCAGAATTACGGTCCATGATCGACGACGGCGGCCACCTCCCCGGAACGGTCGTCACAGAGCAGCAGCTGCGCGCCGAGGAGTTCGCACAACGGCTCACCGAGGAATAGTTCCAGCGCGCGGGCGCTGCCGCTCATGCCTGGGGTGGATGAATCCCGGACTGTTAGTTGTCAGAGTGGACGGGTGAAACCTGCGTCGCGAACGATACTTCTCTTCCTCTGGGCCCTAACTGCCTTAGCTTGGCTTGGCGCTCTTGTGATCGAGGCGGTCTTCTTCATGGGCCCAGTCTCCTGCGAGCTTGCACCGGGAAGCTCCATCTTTGGGGAAGCCCGCTGGTCCTGGCTCCCTCCGGGACGAATGTGCACATGGGAATTGGATGGCTCCACGGCGACGGAAGGTCCGACCCTCATCGAACTGCTGATTCCAGTCGCTCTGCTTGGCTGGCTTGCATCCCTACTCGTTAGGGTTCCTCGGCGAGCGTTCTGATAAGCCATGTGTAATTGTCACTCTGCATCCCGCCTCGCTTAGGCTGACGGAACGCTCAGACACTTCGGGAGATCATGGCAGGCGCAGCAACGGGAACAGACTCATCCGGCTCGACAAGTGCCATCGCGCTGTCGGTCGCCGGCACGCTCTTATGCGCGCTACCGGCTGCACTCGTCGGCATGGCCCTGGGCTACTATCCCTCGCGCATGGTCTGCACGCCGGAGACCGGGGGCGGGTCGGGGTGCTACGAGGGTGAGCTCCTCTATGCGGGCATCTTCTTCCTCGCACTGTTCACCCCGTTTGCACTCGGCTCATACACACTGACGAAGGGCCATCGTCGACACACCAGCCAAATCGTGAAGTGGTGGCCGTTTGGTCAGCTGGTCGGTGTCACCCTGACCATCGTCGGCATATATACGACCTCGGGCCTGCTGAATCCTAACGAGTACTTTTAAACAGGCCGCAACGGCCTTACGTATGAGGAGTGCCTCCGTGCGATCATTCGGGTGAAGAGACCAGATTCGTGTGGAGCCCCCTGCCGGATTCGAACCGGCGACCCCCTGTTTACAAGCTCTTTGGTGGGCTCCTACTGGAGAGAACGAACGAGTACGAACAGGGACGTCTTTCCCTTGATTCCGCAGGTTTTCTGCACATTCGGAGTTCGCGTTCGGTCAAGTCCCGTGGAGTGGTGTAGCCGTTCTGTGGCTTTTCGAGGTTGTTGAGGTTTAGAAGTTGTGGTTCTCGGATGGTGTGGCGGGTTCGGGTTCCTCCTCTCGTGCG